>NZ_JAPNUG010000011.1:0-45528 GCF_036631435.1 Ralstonia sp. 1B3
AAGAAGATGTTCGTCACGACTTCTATCGCCCGCACGCCATCGCCCGGCTCAAGGCGCGCGTCGAAAACGGCAAGGTCACCGCGATTGCCTCGCGCAGCGCCGGCCAATCGATTCTGGCCGGCGAGCTGGATCGACTGTTCGGTGCGCCATCGGCGGGCATCGATCGCTACACCGCCGAAGGCCTGTTCGACCTGCCGTATGAAATCGAGCACGAGCACATCGCGCATCTGGCGGTCGATCTGCCGGTTCCCGTGGGCTTCTGGCGAAGCGTGGGGCACTCGTACAACGGGTTCTTCATGGAGGGCTTTCTCAACGAGGTGGCGGCCAAGGCCAAGCTTGATCCGCTGGCGATGCGGCGCGAGTTGCTGAAGGACCATCCGCGGGAGTTGAAGGTGCTGGACACGGCGGCGCAGGCTGCCGGTTGGGGACAGCCGCTGGCACCCGCCGCTGACGGCGCACCGCGTGCGCGCGGCATTGCGCTGCATCCGAGCTTCGGCTCCGTGGTCGCGCAAGTGGTGGAGGTGTCGATGAAGGATGGCAAGCCGCGCGTGCATCGCGTTGTGTGCGCGGTCGATTGCGGCACGGTGGTCAACCCGGGCATCATTGCGCAGCAGATGGAAAGCGCGGTCATCTTCGGCCTGACGGCGGCGCTGTACGGCCGGATCGACATCAATGACGGCCAGGTCGTGCAGTCGAACTTTCCCGACTACCCGGCGCTCAAGATGGCCGAGACACCCGTCATCGAAACACACATCGTGCCGAGCACCGCGGAGCCGAGCGGCATGGGCGAGGTGGGGGTGCCGCCGATCGCGCCCGCCGTGGCGCATGCCGTGGCGCAGTTGACCGGTAAACCGGTGCGGCAGTTGCCAATGGCGTGACGCTGCTGGGTTGAAACAAAAAAAGCCGCAGGCACAAACCTGCGGCTTTCTTCTTTGGAGCGATGCCGCCCGGCTCAGGCCGCGTCCGGAAACACCGGCTCGCCAAGATTCAGCATCAGCCGATTCGCCCACGCAAAGATGGCCACGGCGTGTATCAGGTCGAGAATCTCCGCGTCGGTCAGGCCAGCGGCCTTGAGGGGCTGCAAGTCTTCGCCGCGTACATCGCCCGGGCGCATCGTCAGGTCGATCGAGAACAGCACGATGGCTCGCTCGCGCGCGTTCGTGCCGGCGATGTGTGGGTCTTCAAAGACTTGCTTGATCACGTCGTTGCGCTTGGCAAGCTGTTCGAAGCGCTGTGCGTGGACAGACGCGCAATACACGCAGCCGTTGACGCGCGATACCACGGCGCTGGCGAGTTCGCGTTCCGCACGCGACAGGCCGCCCGGCGCATACATGATCGCGTTGAACGCCGCCGACCGCTGACGCAGGATCTCGGGCTGGTGAACGAGAAACCGGTAGTAGTCAGACGTTTTCGCCTTCGGATGGCTTTCTTCCAGCACGGCGATCTGCTTGGGCGTGGCGCGGTCGAGGTCGACCACATCCAGCCATGCTCGCCACTCAAGCGATTCGTTGGTGAAGCCGTGGGCGCGGATGATCTCGGTCATGCTGCGGTCTCCGTGGAGGCGGTGGCGCTGCCGTTGCCGGCAGCTTCGCGAAGCGCGCGCAAGCCGGCGACGAGCCGCGTCTGATACGACAGGAAAGCGATGAGCTGCGCGAGCGTCACGACGTCGGCCGTGGCGAGGCCCGCTGCGGGCAAGCGCAACAGCGCATCGCGGTCGCCCTCGATGGGGCGTTCGACGAGCGTGCGCGTGAAGGCGAGGATGGCGCGCAGGCGGGCGTCGGTCAGCGTGTCGATATCGCCGTGGTCGACGGCTTGCAACGCATCTGCGTCGACCGGCGTATTCGCGAGGCGTGCGCGGTAGTGTTCGGCCGGTTCAGCCGCCGGTGTCAGGCGGCAGGCGTACAGCGCGACGAGCAGGCGTTCGCCCAACGTCAGCCCGGGCAGGCCTGCGTCGAACAATGCGTCGTAGCTGCCCTGCGTAGCCGTGGCGACCTTTTCGCGGGCATGGCGCAGCGCATGCGTGGCGCTGCCGTCTTCCAGGCCGGCAACCTGGTCGACCACATCTTGTGCGGGCGTGAAATCCATCGATGAAAGGCTCCGGGAATCGGGTACGGACGCGCCGCGCGCGGCCACCGCGCTGGCGAGGAAGCGAAGCACAGCCGCCCATGACTGGGCGTCGGCGCGGGCATTGGCACGCGGCTCGCCGCCGCCGGTGCTGATGCGGCCCGACACGGGGTGCGCATAGACGAGCTGCGTGGTCGGCACGTATGGGAAGACGATGGCGTGACCCGCGCCTTCGTAATCGAAATGTTGGACGGGGTAGGGGTGGCGTACCTCGGCCAGTTTGGTGGTCACCATGCGCGAGTAGTCGCTCGAGGGCCACGAGCCGTCATCGGTGGCGGAGAGCAGCAGCACCGGACCGCGCGCGCGTTCGATGCGGATGCGCGCACGTGCCACGGCATCGGCATCCTGCAGCGCGGTGCGGATGGCGCGCTCGTGGCGATGCGGCGCGGGGCCTTCGTCGAACGGTGCCCAGGTCGCTGTGCGGTTGCCTTCCCACAGATGCGGCAACGGCTGACCGCGATACAGCCACGTCGGGCCTTCGCGGCCGACGGCAGGGTCCGCGGCGTTCTGCCCGCTATGCACGACGGCGCCCGGCACGTAGCCAATGACGGCAGATACCGCCTCGGGGAATGTAGCGCCGAGCAGCAATGCCAGTTCACCCCGCGCGACTGGCCGCTCACGGCAACGAAGTCGTGCAGCGGCTCCACGCGTTTGCGCAGCCAGGCAAGCGCGCGCTCGAAATACTCCAGCGGCGTATTCGAGATGTAGTCCGACAGCCCCGGCGCCTTGAAGTACGCCAGCGCAAACGCCGCATAGCCGTGCGAGGCGTACAGCGCCGCGCGTGGCTCGTTGATGCCGCCGCCCGAGCCGTTGAGGATGAGCACCGCAGGGCGCGGCCCCAGGTGCGCATACGGATCGGGCAGATAAAGCGTGCCGACCAGACCATCGTCGCGCACATCGTGGCGCGTCACACCCGGCGCGGCCAACCGTTGCACGAAGCTCGCATGGACCGACTCGCCGTTGGCCGTGGCGGTGAGCGTGGTCGTCAACGGCTCTGTGACTGGCTGTGGAAACACCTCGCGTGCCTTGCCGTCTTCCGGGCGCTGGCTCCAGACGATGCCCATCGCGCTGACGCCGGCGTAGTCACCGGAGACGGGCGCGTCGCGCGTCAGGTCCACGGTGCCGTGCGCATCGGCGACGAATGCGGCGCGGCTGTGCCACAGCACGCCATTGCCACGACGCGTTTGCGCGACGATGCCGACCTGGGCGCCGGGCGCGAGCCCCGTCACGACGATGCCGCGCGATACGTCGATCAGGTCATCCGCCGGCGTCACGCTGAGCGCGAACGTTCCCATGGCGCTTGCTTGCGTCCTTGGTGACCATTTGCGCCGCCGTGCGATCGCTTGTCATCGGCGTCACCTTCAGGCCTTTCTTGGCGGCCCACACGTTCTGGTAGTGATACAGCGGCATCACGCCAACATCATCCGAGACCAGCTTGACCGAATGGCGAAGAATCGCCGCGCGCTTTTCCACGTTGAATTCTTCGGTGGAGGCGTTCAACGCGTTGTCGACAGCCGCGTTGCTGTAGTGGCCCCAGTTGGATGCGCCCAGACCTTTCTTGGTGTCGACGGTGGCCAGCACGTTGACCAGCGCGTAGCTGGCTTCGCCCGTGCCGTTGCCCCAGGCCAGCATGCTCATCGCATATTCATTCTTGTTGGCGCGGCCCGAGTAGACCGACCAGGGCACCACTTCCACGCGCGCTTTCACGCCGATGCGCGTCCAGAACTGTGCCACCGCCTGCGCCGTTTCGGGGCCTTGCGGATAGCGGTCATTCGGCACGTGGATCACGAGGTTGAAGCCCTGCGGAAAGCCCGCGTCGGCCAGCAGCTTCTTGGCCTGCGCCGGGTCGTAGGCGATGTCCTTCACGTCGGGGTTGTAGCCGTACGTGTCCGACGGCATCCACTGGTTGGCGACGGTGGCGGCGCCTTGCAGGATGCGGTCGACGATGGCCTTGCGGTCGATGGCGAGCGACAGCGCGCGGCACGCGCACATCCAGCAGCGGATTGTTCGGCAGCGGCTTGCCGTCGTTGCCGGTGATGTAGTCGTTCGGCCCCTTGCGGAAGCTGGGTTGCAGCAGCATCACGCGCAGGCCCGGATAGGCGAACACCTTCACGTTGGGCGACTGGCGCAGGCGCGCAAGGTCAGACACCGACACCTTGTCGATGACGTCCACCTCGCCTGAGAGCAGGTTGGCCGTGCGCGCGGCAGCGTTGTTGATGTAGCGGTAGTTGACCTTCTCCCAGAGCTGCTTGCCGCCCCAGTAGTTGTCGTTGCGCGCCATCACCACGCGGTCGCCCGGCACATACGAGACGAACTTGTAGGGGCCCGTGCCCACCACGGCGCGGCCGGCGTTGTAGTCCTCAGTCGACGATTTTTCGCCCACATGCTTGCTGACGATGTGCACGGACGCGAGGTTCAGCGGCAGGTCCGGGTTCGGGATGTTCGTCTTGATGATCAGTGTCAGCGGGTCCTTGGCCGTGACGGACTCCACCGTGCGCAGATAGCCCGCGAACGTGGCCACGCTGCCCGGCACGCTGCGCGCGCGCTGGTACGAAAAGACGACGTCATCGGCCGTGAACGGCTGGCCGTCGTGCCATTTCACGTTCGGGCGCAGCTTGAATTCCCACGTCTTCGGATCCAGCGTCTTCCACGACAGCGCCAGGCCGGGCTGCAGCTTGTTCCACTTGTTCTCGACGAGCAGATCCCAGAAATGCACGTCGACGGAGCGGTCGCCGGCGTGGTTGTTCAACTGCGGGTCGAGCGACGACAGCGGATCGGCGAAGGCGATGTTCAGCGTCTGCGCGCTGACAGCGCCGGCAGCGCCGGCAGCGGCGAACAGCGCGACAGCAAGCGACGAGGCTAGGAGGCGTTTCACGTGGGTTCCCTTTTCCTGTTTTTGAATGGTTGGCTTATTGAATGTCGTTCAGGTCGCGTCGTTCAAATGGCAGGCGCTGACGTGGTTGACCGCAATGCCGCGCAGCGTCGGCGTTTCGGTCTTGCAGCGGGGCATGGCGTGCGGGCAGCGCGGGTGGAAATGGCAGCCAGTCGGCGGGTGCAGCGGGCTCGGCATCTCGCCTTGAATGGCGGTAAACGTCTTGTGCCGGGCCGACAGGCGCGGAATCTCCGCGAGCAGCGTCTGCGTGTAAGGATGGTTCGGGCGGCGGAAGACTTCCTCCGCCGGGGCCGATTCCACCACGCGGCCGAGGTACATGATCACCACCCTGTCCGACAGGTGTTCCACCACGCCCAGGTCGTGGCTGATGAACAGGTAGGTCAGGTTGAGCTGCTCGCGCAGGTCCATGAACAGGTTCAGGATCTGCGCCTGGATCGACACGTCCAGCGCGGCCACCGCTTCATCGCAGACGAGCATCGACGGCTGCACCGCCAGCGCACGCGCAATGCCGATGCGCTGTCGCTGGCCGCCGCTGAACTGATGCGGATAGCGGTCGCGCAGGGCGGGGTCGAGGCCGGCGCGCTGCATCTGCGCGGCCACGTAATCGGCAAAGTTGGCGCGGTCGGTCAGGCCGTGCACGCGCGCTCCTCGCCGACGATCTCTTCCACGCGCAGGCGCGGGTTGAGGCTTGCATACGGGTCCTGGAAGATCATCTGGATCTTCAGGCGGGCCGCACGGGCTTCTTCTGCGGAAAGCGTGTCGACAGCCTTGCCGTCCACGCGCACCTCGCCGGCCGAGGGCGGCATGAGGCCCGCTGCAATCCGGCCGAGCGTGGACTTGCCGCAGCCCGATTCGCCGACGAGGCCGACGACTTCACCGGGCTGGATCGCGAGGTCGACGCCATCGACCGCACGAACGATCGCAGGCGGATGCGCCAGGCCTGCGCGCTGCAGAAAGCGATCGGCCACACCGACCTTGCGATCGCCAAAGCGCTTGCTGACCTGCTTGAGTTCGACGAGCGGCGTGCTCATGCGACCTCCTGCGAGGAAGCGTGCTGCGCGCCCGGATGGAAGCAACGCACGAGGCGGTCGGGTATGGGCTGCGTGATGTCGGGGCGTACGCCGCAGACCTCGGTGGCACGCGGGCAGCGCGCCGCAAACGCGCAGCCCGCGGGCAGCGACAGCAGGTTCGGTGTCATGCCGGGAATCTGGCGCAAGCGCTGGCCGCGACGGTTCTCGCTGGGCAGGCTGTCGATCAGGCCCATGGTGTAGGGGTGCAGCGGGGCATCGAGCACCGCATCAACCGGCCCGTGTTCGACGATGCGGCCGGCGTACATCACGGCCACTTCGTCGGCCAGGCCAGCAACGACAGACAGGTCATGCGTGATCCAGATCAGCGCCGTGCCGTGCATGCGCGCGAGCTTCTGCACTTCGGACAGGATCTGCGCCTGGATGGTCACGTCCAGCGCCGTGGTCGGTTCGTCGGCAATGATCAGGTCGGGCCGATGCAGCATCGCAATGGCAATCGCCACGCGCTGACGCATACCGCCCGAAAGCTGATGCGGATAGGCGCGCAGCCGTTCTTCTGGGCTCGGAATGCCCATCAGGCCGAGCGTGTCGCGCGCGTGGTCCCACGCCTGTTTGTGGCTCATGCTGCTGTGCGCGCGCACGGCCTCGATCATCTGGGCATCGATGCGCAGCACGGGGTTGAGCGTCATCATTGGGTCCTGGAAGACCATGGCGATGCGGTTGCCCTGCAGCTTGCGCAATTCACGCGGGGGCAGCTTGGTGAGGTCGCGGCCCTGGTAGAGGATCTCCCCGCCGACGACGCGGCCGGGCGGGTCCACCAGGCCCATGATCGAGAAGCCGGTGACGGACTTGCCCGAGCCGGACTCGCCCACCAGCCCGAGGATGCGCCCGCGCGCGAGCGAGAACGACACGTCGTCCACGGCCGGCAGCACGCCTTCGCGCGTGAAGAAATGCGTGCGGAGGTTGCGGACTTCGAGGGTGGTCGCGTTGGTGGACGCCGTCATCGTTGCGTCCTCGGATTCAGCACTTCACGCAGGCGGTCGCCCACCAGGTTGATGGCCACCAGCGCCAGCAACAGCGCGATGCCCGGATAGAAACTGATCCAGTACTGGCCTGAGAGCATGTATTGGTATCCGTTGGAAATCAGCAGGCCCAGAGACGGCTCGGTAATCGGCACGCCCAGGCCCAGGAACGACAGCGTTGCCTCCAGCGTGATCGCGCGCGCCACCTGCAGCGTGCCCACGACGATCAGCGGCGGCAGGCAGTTCGGCAGGATGTGCCTGAGCGCGATGCGCCAGCCGGGCAGGGCGAGCGAGCGCGCGGCTTCCACGTATTCGCGCCGACGCTCGACCAAGGCTTGGCCGCGCACCGTCCGCGCGTAATACGCCCACTCCAGCAGCACGAGGGTCAGCACGACATTCGTGATGCTCTTGCCAAGATAAGCGAGGATCATCATCGCCACCAGCACCGACGGGAACGACAGCAGCAGGTCGACCGTGCGCATGATGATGCTGTCGACGCGGCCGCCGGCATACGCGGCAATCAGGCCGAGCAGCGTGCCGATCACCGCCGCCACGGCTGCCGAACCGATCCCCACGCCCAGGCTGATGCGCAGGCCGTAGAGGATGCCGGAATACAGATCACGCCCTTGGCCATCGGTGCCGAGCCAGTACGTGAACGTCCCCAAGCCATTCGGCGAGCCCGGCGGCAGGCGCGAGTCCAGCACGTCGAGCTGCATCAGGTCGTATGGATTCTGCGGCGTGATCCACGGCGCGGCCAGCGCGGCGAGCATCAGGATCACGACCACCACGAGCCCAAAGACGGCGGTCTTGGATGCCAGAAAATCGGACACCACGCGGCGCCACGGCGACTGCTTGCGCGGGGCGGCAACCGCCGCTGCGGTGGTGGGTCGCGGAGTTGTATTGATCATGCAGCCTCCGCGCTGTCCGCCGCACGCACGCGTGGGTCCAGCAGCCGATACAGGATGTCGACGATCAGGTTGAGCGACACGAACAGGCACACCACGACGATGAGGTAGGAAACGATGACCGGCCGGTCCAGCGAGTTGATGCTATCGAGGATCAGCTTGCCCGCGCCGGGCCACGCAAAGATGCTTTCCGTCACCACCGCAAAGGCGATGGTCGAGCCCAGCTCCAGGCCCAGCACCGTCACCAGCGGGATCAGCGTGTTGCGCAGCACGTGCGCCAGCACCACGCGCAGCGGCGACAGCCCCTTGGCACGCGCGAACTTCACGAAGTCCTGCGGCAGCACCTCGCGCACGCCCGCAGACGTCAGCCGCAGCACCAGCGAGAGCTTGAACAGCGACAGGTTGACCGCCGGCAGCACGAGGTGCCGCAGGCCATCGACCGTCAGCCACGACCATTCGATGCCGAACAGGCGCGCCGTTTCGCCGCGTCCGCTTGCGGGCAGCCAGCCGAGGCTCACGCTGAACGCCATGATCAGCATCAGGCCCACCCAGAACGTCGGCAATGAGAATCCCACCACGCTGCCCGTCATGAGCAGGCGCGACACCGGATGGCGCGGATACAGTCCCGCGAACAGTCCCAGCGGCACGCCGACCACCACCGCGATGATCAGCGCAGAAAACGCCAGCTCCAGCGTGGCCGGCAGCCGTTGCAGGATCAGCTGGATGGCCGGTTCGTTGTAGACGAAGCTCTTGCCGAGATTGCCGTGCAGCGCGCCGTTCAGAAAGGCGAGGTACTGCTCCCACAGCGGCTTGTCCAGACCCAGCTCGGCAATGATGCGCGCGCGGTCGATTTGGTCCACGTCCTGGCCGATCAGGATGTCGACCGGGTTGCCGATGGCGTGCAGGCCGATGAAGACGATCACCGTCATCACCAGCACGACCAGCAGCGCCTGGCCGATGCGGCGGATTAACCAACCTGTCATCGCGCAGCCTCCTGGCTGGATGTGGTATTCGCTTCCACGCCGGGCGGCGGGGCGGGCGTCCATTCATCGCCGAAGATTTCCGGTTCGGCATAGGCCTGGATGGCGGCGTAGTGCGCGTCGATGTCTTCCTGGTACAGCAAGCCGGCAATGCCTTGCGCCAGCCGCTTCGCACCTTCGCTGATGGCCGGGATGTCGCCCGAGACGCTGCCGTGCGTGACCGACGCCGGATAGCAGAAGCAATGCACGCGCGACAGGCCGGGCAGCGTGCCGGGCGTTTTCTCGCGAAATTCGAACGCGTGGCCGAGGTCGGGCGAATCGGCCAGTTCTGCGTCTTCCTCGCCGGGGCGCGGTGTGTAGCGGTCGCGCCATTGACGGATGTGCGGCGCCAGTGCGCTGAATTCGGGGCGCGCGGCCCAGTCGGTGCGAAAGCCCGTCGAGAAGATCAGGAAGTCCAGTTGGAATACGCCCTTGGTGGTGGCCACGTGCAGCACGCCGTCGTGCTCGTCGACGCCCAGGATGCCGCAACCCAGGTTGAAGCGCGCATTCGGATGCCGCGACACACGCAGCGTGCTGCCGCGCGGCGGGGGCACCTGCTCGACATTGATGTAATGGCGGATGCGCCATTTCCATGCGTCGGGCAGATGCAGGTGACCATGCACGAGGCCCGGGCTGCCGGCGCCCTTGCCCTTGTTCACGCGCGGCAGGTCGGGGCGGCGGATCAGCATGTCGACGCTGGCGGCACCGGCTTCCAGCGCCGTCGCGGCCGAATCCATCGCGGATGCGCCTGCGCCGATCACGCCCACACGCTTGCCGGCCAGCGTGCCGTAGTCCATCTCGTCAGACGAATGCGCCCACCAGCGGCGCGGCAACCGATGCGCGAAGTCGGGTACGGATGCACCGCCAAGCCCATCACGGCCGGTGGCCAGCACCACGCGGCGCGCAAACACGCGCTGCGTCGGTTGGCTCGGCGCGTCGATCAGCAATTCAACGGCGCCATCCACGCGCGGGTGGATCGCCTTCACGTAATGTTCGTTGCGCACGTCGAGCTGCAGGACGCGGCGGTACCAGCGCAGGTAGTCCATCCATTGCAGGCGCGGGATCTTGTCGAGCACCTCCCACGCATCGGTACCGAACTGCGCTTCAAACCATGCGCGGAACGTCAACGCCGGCAGGCCAAGCGCGGGGCCGGTCAGTTGCTTGGGCGAGCGCAGCGTTTCCATGCGCGCCGTCGTTGCCCACGGGCCTTCGAAGCCGGCTGGCGAGCGATCGAATATCACCACGCCGATGCCGAGATGTTTGAGCGATGCCGCCGCCGCCAGGCCGGCCATGCCACCCCCGATGACGGCCACGTCCAGCACGGGTTGCCCCTCTAAGGTGTGTGGCAGCGTCCAGTTTTTTGCGGGGAGTTCAAGCCACGACAGGTCCTGGTGCAAACGGGCTTCCAGCGCTGCAAGCCCGGTGACTTGCAGCGCGTTGTCTTGTTGTGCAGCGGTCATGCGGACGCGCCTTCGGTTTCGTTGATGGGTTCGCCATACAGCACCTGCAGCATGCTGGCATGGCGTGCCGGGTCGTGCAGCTTGCAGTCGGGCAGCAGGCGCTGCGCTGCCTGCGCGAGCGCGTCGGTCAGGGAAGTCACCGCCGCCGATGGCCGCTTGGCCTCGGGGGTGATCACACCAAAGAAGAAGGGAATGTCGGCGTCGATCGGGCGCACGGTGACGCCGTCGATCGGCACGCCGTAGGCCGTCACGGGCTCCAGCAACGCGACGCCCAGGCCTGCACGCACGGCGGTCAGCGCATTGAGCGAAGCGTTGGTCTCGATGAGCGAGGTGGGCTCTACGCCGGCCTTCGCCAGTGCCTGGTCCAGACGGCGGCGCAATCGATACGGGTTGTGCATCGTGATGATGCGCTGTCCGGCGCAATCGGCCAATGCGACGCGCTTGCCGGCGGCCAGCGGATCGTTTGCCTGTACGGCAGCCACGCATGCGGCTTCGCCGATCCAGTGCACGGTTACGCCGCGATGCTCCAGCGGCAGGCTGCTGATGCCAAGGTCGGCAGCGCCGGTCAGCACGGCGTGCACAACCTGTTCGGGCGACGCGCTGCGAATCTGGATGTGCTGCGCGAGTTCCGGCTCATCGGCCAAGGCAGCGGGCAGCAAGCCGGCCGCCAATGCGGACGTGGCCGCCAGGCGCAGCGGGCGTGCCTCGCCGCGCGCGATTTCTTCGGCACGGGTGCGGATCTGACGTAAGCTGATCAGCGTATGCTCAACGTCTTCGTACAGCAGGAAACCCTGCTCCGTCGGCGAGACGCGCGGCCCCGCGCGCGTGAACAGGGCGTAGCCGATTTCGGCTTCGAGGTCCTGGATGAGCCGGCTGATGGCAGGCTGCGAGCGCCCCAGCAGCTTGCCTGCCGCGGTGACGCTGCCGGTCGACATGACCGCGGCAAATGCTTCGAGTTGTCGGAGTTCCATCCGCCTGTTTGATCCCAGTCATGCATGTTGTTCGTGCATTCTGGTAGAGGCAGTATGCGATTTCCAAATAGTATTTTCTTATGTACTCATGCGTTTTGCGCTGGCAACCGCTATGTCCTGCGGTGTAACCACTGCCGAGGCAGGCTGCGGCGCAGCACGCGTCTATTTGACGAAGGTGCCGTTCGGCCCAATCACCGTCAGCTCGACATAGTTCGACCCCTTGCGCAGGTTCGGGCCGTAGCGGACTTCCAACCCCCCAAGGTCGATCGTGCCGGCTGATTCCAGCCCCGAGACAAAGCTGGCCCGCGTGGGTGACCTGCCCGCGCGCTTGAGCCCTTCGACCAGCACACGCGCGGCTGCGTAGCCTTCCATCATGGCGTACGACGGCGTCACCCCGGCCGCCTTCGCGCTGGATGCCAACTCCCGGCCCAGCAACGAAGTCGAGCGCACAGGGGAGGGCATGACCTGCGAAACCACCACGCCGCGCCCCAGCGCCCCCAGCGATTTCGCAAAGGCCAGACCGGCGTTGTTGGACAGCGCGGCAATCTGCGTCACCGTGCCTTGCTTGTTGGGCGCCTCGATCATTGCGCGCGCCGTCGTGCCCGGACAGGCCAGGATCACCGCTTGTGGTGCGAATTTGCCAACGTCTGCCGCCGCCTTGGCGATATCCGGTTTCAGGCGGTCGACGGTGAAGATGCTGTGCGCGTCGGCGGGAAGCTTTTTCGTGGCGTTGTTGAAGCCGATCTCGGTGTCTTTGCCGAAGGTGTCGTTCACGTTGACGAGCGCCAGGCGGCGCAAGCCGAGCGTGTCGAAGTAACGCACCAGCTCGGCAATCTCGGCCTGGTATTTGGCGCGCACCACGAAGAGCAGCGGGTCGGGCTGATCGAAGAACGTTGAGGCACCGGTGGACGGCGCCACCACCGGCACGCCGAGCGGACGCGCCTCCGTCATGATCGCCTCGGTATTCGGGGTGCCGCGCGGCAGGAAGAGGGCAAAGACCTGCTTGTCGACCAGCAGTGCGTGCGCGTGTTTCTTTGAGGCTGCGGCATCGAAGGCGTCGTCTTCCGAGATCAACTCGATCTTGCGCCCGTTCACGCCGCCCCCGCGGTTCACGGCATCGAGATAGAGCTTGGCGCCCTGCGTCATCTCCTGGACCTGTTCGCCGGCGGGACCCGTGAAGCCCGCCGTCTGGCCGATGATGATCTTGGTGTCGGTGACGCCCGGCTCGGCCATCGTGTGGCCAGATGCCAGCAACAGCCCCGACAGCCATGCGCATGCAATGGCGCCGCGCAAGGCGGTGTTGCGACCTGTCATGTCTCCCCTTTTTTTGGGTGATTGTTTTGTCTTGTGCCGATACGGCAGCGCACCGCAACATCGGCCGCACGATGCTAGCCGAGAAGCTCCGCACCGCCCCTCCGGATTTCCCTAGGGCTGCAACATTGCCACAACGCTGGATGCGGGATTCGGGCAAAAAACCGCCGTGCGAGACGGCGGCATTGGCGTTCAGCGAAGCGCCGGTCAGTTGTTCTGCTTCGTGATCTTCGTGCCTTCGATCGATGCGCCGGCCATCAGGCCCGCGTTGGTCAGGTTGAAGCCGATGATCGGCTGCTGGGCGGTGTTGGTATCGACCGCGCCGTTCGCGCCGATCTTTGCCAGCGCCACGGTGGCATCGACGCCGGCCGTCCAGCCTTGGCTGTTCTGGAATTTCTGCAGTGCTTCGTCCGTCATGAACAGAATGATGAGCGCACGCGATTGCGCACCGGCCTGGAAGCCCACCGACGCCGAAGCGATGTTGTAGTAGCCCAGCGGACGGCCGCCGCCGGTGCGCAGCACGCCTTCGCCGTACTGGCCGCCCACCACGAAGCCGGCGTTCAGCACCGATGGGAAGACCAGCACGCCCTTGGCGCGCGCAACCAAGTCACGCGAGCCATTGGCCGTGGTGTACAGGCGCGAGAGCACGGAATCCGCCTGCGAATTGGTGGTGGCGTGCTTGTTGGTCGACGACATTACGTCGGAGCCCTGCGCATTCGGGCTGGTCGTGGTACAGGCCGCGATCTGGGTACCGAGCAGTGCGACAGCAGCAAGCGCGGCGGCGCGGGTGACGAGGGTCTGGCGGCTGATGAGGTTCTTTTTCATGGCGATCGATCTCACTGTCTTTGTTGTTGACGAGGGACACAGGCACACGCGCATCCCGGCTCTGACTCGGTCCCATGCGCTTGGCAAGGGTGTCGACCAAGGTGGAGCAAGCGGCGTGCCCGCCATATCGCATAAGCGCCGGAGCGCTCAATTCCTGACATTAGGCGAGATTTGTGCCTCATGTGGCGCTTTTGCTTCACTGCTTTGTAAAAACGCAAGCCGACTGCAATGTGGTTCGCATTTTTCACGCGCAACAAAAAACCGGCGTTTCAGGCCGGTTCTTCGTGCAAGCAGGAGACGCGCAGGATCAGCGGTCAGATCCAGATGATCAAAGCTGCCACGCCAATGATCAGGCCGAACTTCACCACGTAATAGACCTTGCGGTTCCACGCCTTGAAGCGTCGGCGGTACTGGCCCATCAACCACACATAGCGGAACAGCTTGTTGATGCCGCCGGTCTGGTCGCCGTCGTCGTTGGGCGAGCTGGCGGCGGTCATGACCTTGCGGCCCAGCCATTTGTTGATGCGCTGCGCCCAGCCGAATTTCATCGGGCGTTCGATATCGCAGAAGAGGATCAGGCGGTCCTTGTCGGAGGCGTTTTCGGCCCAGTGCAGATAGGTCTCGTCAAAGACGACGCCCTGGCCGTCGCGCCAGCTGTGGCGCTCGCCGTCGACTTCGATGAAGCAACGGTCGTCGTTGGGGGTAGACAGGCCCAGGTGATAGCGCAGCGAGCCGGCAAACGGATCACGGTGCGGGTTCAGCTTGCCGCCCGGCGGCAGTTCGGCAAACATCGCCGCCTTCACGCTGGGCAGATCGCGCAGCAACGCGACCGTCTGCGGGCAGAGCTGTTCGGCTGAAGGGTGATGCGCTTCGTACCACTTCAGGTAGAAGCGCTTCCAGCCATTCTTGAAGAACGAGTTGAAGCCAGCATCGTCGTTCTTCTCGGCGGCCTTGATCTTGCGCAGGTTGATGAGCGCCAGGCCTTCGTCGCGGATCTGCGGCCACGCGGCCTGCAGCTTTTCCAGATCCGGAAAGCGTTCGACCGGCACATACGGCGTCTGCGGTACGCCGGAAAACGCGTACATGAAGCAATTGACCGGTGCCACGACGGCCGAGTGGTCGAACATCTGGCGCCAGAATTTCAGGCGCACCTTGCCGCGAAAGTGCACGTACAGAATGGAGCCCAGATAGAGGGCCACGATAATCCACTTGATCAAGGCGATTTCCTTGCCGCGCGAAGGCGGTCAGCAATTGAGTGCATGCGCTGTCAGCGCAATCCGGCATTTTACCCGTGGCGAGACCGCGCCGCGTATATGCCTGCCAACAGAGCACCGTGGTTTTGTGACGCCACGTTATCGTTTGCGGTGTCTTCGTAATATGGAACGTTTGTGTCGATTTGTCGCGAAATGTGCGTCGCGTTCTACAATTCCGTTTTCGTCCACCAGGCCCCCTGGTTACGGGCGATCACCGGAGGGAGCGATGGACGTCAAAAAACGCGACGAAGAATCCAGCGACATGCCGACCACCATCGGCATCGCGCCGGGCAGTGCGGAATCGCTGGAGGCGTCCATCCGCCGCGCCCAGGAAGCGTTGTCCGCGGTGTCCACCCGACTGGCAGGCCGGCCTGCTGCGCCGCGCCCGGAACCGGCCAAGGATCGCTTCGTAGAAACGGACGACGCCATGTCACCCGCGCAAGCGCGCGCCCTGGCCGAGCGTTGCATCGCCGGCGATGTCGTGGAGCCGGCAAGCCTCGCGCGGGCGTTTTCTGCGTTGCTCGGACAAATCGATGGATTGGAAGCCGACCATGCCGGCCGGCGTCGCGTGCTGCGGCAGTGGATGGTGAGCCAACTCACCTACAAGATGCTGTATCTGCACCACACCGGTCAGGATTCGACCGTGCCGCCACGCGCGTTGCGCGCTCAGAAGGAGCGGGTGAAGGCGCAGGTTTCGGCGTTGCTGGACGCTGGGCGCGCCTATGCCGATGTGCGCCTGACCGACCTGTGCTTTGCCGAGGATGGCGGTGCAGCCGGTCAGGACTGAATGATCATGCGATCAAGCGATCAGGCTCAATCGTCATCGTCTTCGTCGGGTTCGGAGTCGAGAAAATCGCGGCGGGTGAGCCAGTCGGCGATGGCCTGGTCGCAGGCGTTCTTCAGCTTGGACTTGTTATCCACCTTGTCGAACAGGGTGAAGTTCATCAGGGCCAGGCCCAGGTCGGTGATGTAGAACATCCGCTTCGGGTTGTCGAAGTGGACGATGCGGCCGTCGATGTCGCCTTCGTCTTCGGGCTCGGCGGGCGCGTCTTCGAGTTCGACCACGCGGCAGGTGAAGCGCGGTGTGCGGTGTGCGTCAGATATTCGAATTCATCGTGCGACACTTCGCCGGACGGTGTGACGGCAATGGCGAAACCCCAGATAAAGCGCGGGGTCGGCAGATCCGACAGCTCGTCGATTTCATCCATCCTTGTTTCTCCAGTCTGATGACGGCTTGTATTAACGGCGCATTATCGCGCGACCCGTGCTGCACGGAAAGCACAATGCACGCCCGACATTGTGGGGCGCCGGCATGACGGACCTGCGCATCCAGCGCATTCGGGACGGGTTGGCGGCACGGCAGGCATTCGACGCCGACGCGCTGATTCCCTGGATTGTTGCCGGACAACGCGTCGGCTGGCTGAGCCGCGAGCGCGCGTCGCTGCTTGCGCGCTGGCCGCAGTGGTTCGACGTATCGGCGCAGCGGGTCGATTTGCGGGAGGCGCTCGGCAACGAGGCCGCCCGCACCGCAGCGCTGGCCGAAGTCATCGCGCGCCTTGCCGAAGATGGCCACGTGCGGGGCTGGCGCGACGAGCGTTTCGCCGTCAACACCGGCTGGGGTACGCCCACGCTGGCGCTGATCGAGCGCGCTGCCGCGCGTTTCTTCGGCATCCGAACCTATGCCGCGCACATGAACGGCCTGATTGCCGGCGCGGACGACGCCGGGCCGGCGCTCTGGCTGGCCCGCCGCGCCGAAACCAAGCCGATCGACCCCGGCATGTGGGACAACCTTGTCGCCGGCGGCATCGGTCATGGCTTCGATGCACGCGGCGCTCTGGAGAAGGAATGCTGGGAAGAGGCGGGCATCGGCGCCGACCTGGCTGCGCAACTTGCGCCGTGCGGCACGCTGGATGTGCTGCGCGAAGTGCCGGAAGGCATCCAGCGCGAAACGCTGTTCGCCTTTGACCTGACGCTGCCGGACAGCTTTGTCCCCGCCAATCAGGACGGGGAGGTCGCCGGCCACTTGCGTGCCAGCCGCGACGCGGCGCTTGATATCATGGCGGACTTCGCGATGACGGTCGACGCGACGCTCGTCACCCTCAACGCCCTGGCGCGGCTGGGCTCGTCCCCTACGCCACAGCGGTTTGCGCCCGACAACAATACATAAAACGCTTCATGAGTCACTCCGGTTTCATTCTTACCTTGTCGTGCCCGGACCAGCCCGGCATCGTCCACGCCGTGTCGGGTCTGCTGTTCGAGCAAGGCTGCAATATTCTCGATTCGGACCAGTTCGGCGACGAATTCACGGGCCGTTTCTTCATGCGCGTGCATTTTGTGCCGCAGGGCCAGCCGCTGGACCTTGCCGCCCTGCGTGACCGCTTTGCGCCCATCGGCGAACGTTTCTCCATGCAGTGGGGCATGTTCGACGCGGCGGTCAAGCCGCGCGTGATGATCCTGGTCTCGAAGATCGGCCATTGCCTGAACGACCTGCTGTTCCGTGCCCGCGCAGGCCAGCTGCCGATCGAGATTGCGGCCATCGTTTCGAACCACCGCGATTTCTATCAGCTGGCGGCGTCGTACGACGTGCCATTCATGCACTTGCCGTTGCTGCAGGCGACGGACGCGCAGAAGGCCCAGCAGGAAGCCCGCATCTGGGAAATCGCGCAGGAGCAGCAGATCGACCTCGTCGTGCTCGCGCGCTATATGCAGATTCTTTCCGACGATCTGTGCCGCAAGCTGGAAGGCCGCGCCATCAACATCCACCATTCGTTCCTGCCCAGCTTCAAGGGCGCCAAGCCGTATTACCAGGCGCACGAGCGCGGTGTGAAGCTGATCGGTGCAACAGCCCATTACGTGACGGCCGACCTGGACGAAGGCCCGATCATCGAGCAGGAAATCGAACGCGTGGACCACAGCATGGACCTGGAACAGCTCACCGCCGTGGGCCGCGACGTGGAATGCGTGGCGCTGGCCCGCGCGGTGAAGTGGCATGCGGAACACCGCATCCTGCTCAACGGCCACAAGACCGTCGTCTTCAAGTAATCCAGTCAGAGTAGGGGAGCGCGCGATGCGACAGATCATTCTCGATACCGAAACCACCGGCCTGAATGCCGCCACCGGCGACCGCGTGATCGAAATCGGCTGCGTGGAGATGGTCAACCGCCGCCTTACCGGCCGAAACCTGCATTTCTACATCAACCCCGAGCGCGAGATCGACGCGGGCGCGATGGCCGTGCACGGCATCACCAACGAGTTCGTGGCCGACAAGCCGAAGTTTGCCGAGATCGTCGACGAGATCCGCGACTACGTACAGGGCGCCGAGGCGATCATCCACAACGCCGCGTTCGACTTGGGCTTCCTGGACATGGAATTCCAGCGCCTCGGCCTGCCGCCCTTCCGCGAGCACCTGTCGGGGCACATCGACACGCTGCGCGAGGCGCGCCAGATGTTCCCCGGCAAGCGCAACTCGCTCGATGCGCTGTGCGACCGTCTGGGCGTCAGCAACGCGCACCGTACGCTGCACGGCGCATTGCTGGATGCGGAACTGCTGGCCGAGGTCTACCTCGCCATGACGCGCGGCCAGAACACGCTGGTGATCGACATGCTGGAGTCGAGCGAGGGCGCATCGGCCGAAGCCGTCGCCGTCGACCTGAGCGCGCTGCAACTGCCGGTGCTGCTGGCGACCGAAGCCGAGGCCGAGGCGCACGCAAGTGTGCTGAAGGAGATCGACAAGGCCAGCGGCGGCAAAACCGTCTGGACGCGCGAGACTGTGGAAGTTGCGCCGGCTGCCTGATCAAAAAAATGTGCGGTCAGGGTATTTACACGGCCGCGCCTTTTCGCCATAATCTCGTTTTCACCGCATTCGGGTGGTTAGCTCAGCGGTAGAGCACTGCCTTCACACGGCAGGGGTCACAGGTTCAATCCCTGTACCACCCACCAAACTGGCGAGAAATCGCTTAAAAGGCCCTCAGGCAAACGCCGAGGGCCTTTTCTTTGTCCGCTCTCTGTGCGGCCTTTCCCGAACGCTCGTCCGGAGCGGCCGGCAAAACTTTCCCGCTGGCGCAAAAAAGAGACACCTCCCGTCGATCCGTCCCCATCCTTCCGCCGGACGGCGGGTGCGCGACTGGGTCGGAAACGCATTTCGTCCAATACTTTGCACAATGCGTTGTTGCGTCACGACGAGAAAAGCTGCCGCTACAAACGTACCGCCGCAGGCCGGTGCCATGCGCATCTCTGCGTTATCACGGTTGGCGCCGCGCTGAAATGCAGGGATATCCCCCTCCTGTATTCAGCGTGCGCGCGGGAACTCGCGCCGATCGGTTACGTACCAACCTGCGAGCGCGCGGCGGATGTCATGGGTACGCTTTCTGCTGTGCTCGGTGTAGCCGACCGTCGTGGTGCATGGGCTGATGCATCGTGCAAGGTTCGTTTAGCACTTGATGCAGTCGAGCGCTAACGCAATCGCGACGTGTTGTGCACCGTTCCGGGTCGTCAACCGTTCTTGTGATCATCGGTGATTCGTCTACAGTGGAATCAGCAACGCACGCAAGAACTAGCCTGGCTCTCGCTTGTTGGTGTGGAGTAGGGAAGAAATCTACGGGGGAGATATGGATATTTTCCGCCACTACGCAACGCGTTTTGAAGCTCGCAAAGAGGACGAGTACAGCATCCAGGAGTATCTGGATATCTGCAAAAAAGACTCGACCGCCTATGCGACTGCCGCCGAGCGCATGCTCACCGCGATTGGTCAGCCCGAACTGGTGGACACCCACCACGATCCTCGGCTGTCACGATTGTTCTTCAACAAGGTCATCAAGATCTACCCGGCCTTCCGGGAGTTCTACGGCATGGAAGA
The DNA here is from genome assembly GCF_036631435.1 of Ralstonia sp. 1B3. Classification (NCBI taxonomy): domain Bacteria; kingdom Pseudomonadati; phylum Pseudomonadota; class Betaproteobacteria; order Burkholderiales; family Burkholderiaceae; genus Ralstonia; species Ralstonia sp. 1B3. The sequence continues at coordinate 19,667 of NZ_JAPNUG010000011.1, forward strand.
CACGATCGAGCAGATCGTCTCCTTCTTCAAACATGCCGCGCAGGGCCTTGAGGAACGCAAACAGATTCTTTACCTGCTCGGGCCTCCGGGCGGCGGCAAATCCTCGCTTGCCGAGAAGTTGAAGTCGTTGATGGAGCAAATCCCCATCTACGCACTGAAGGGCTCGCCGATACACGAGTCCCCGCTCGGGCTGTTCTCGCCCGAGGAAGACGGCAAGATCCTGGAGGAAGACTACGGTATCCCGAGGCGCTATCTGAACTCGATCGCTTCGCCGTGGGCGGTCAAGCGGCTGCACGAGTTCAATGGCGATATCACGCGTTTCCGCGTGGTGAAGCTGCATCCGTCGGTGTTGTCGCAGATTGCGATCTCCAAGACGGAACCCGGCGACGAAAACAATCAGGACATTTCGTCGCTGGTCGGCAAGGTCGACATTCGCAAGCTGGAGGACTATCCGCAGGACGATCCGGATGCGTACTCGTATTCGGGCGGGCTGTGCCTGGCCAACCGCGGGCTGCTCGAGTTCGTCGAGATGTTCAAGGCGCCGATCAAGGTCTTGCACCCGCTGCTGACGGCCACGCAGGAAGGCAACTACAAGGGCACGGAGGGCTTTGGCGCAATCCCGTTCGATGGCGTCATCCTGGCGCACTCGAACGAGGCGGAGTGGCAGAGCTTCAAGTCTGATCGCAACAACGAGGCGTTCCTGGATCGCATCTACATCGTCAAGGTGCCGTACTGCCTGCGTGTGTCGGATGAGGTGAAGATCTACGACAAGCTGCTGCGTAACAGTTCGCTGGCGGCCGCGCCGTGCGCACCCAACACGCTGAAGATGATGGCGCAGTTCGCGGTGCTCACACGCATCAAGGAGCCCGAGAATTCCAACATCTTCTCGAAGATGCGCGTGTACGACGGTGAGAGCCTGAAAGATGTCGACCCGAAAGCGAAGTCGTATCAGGAGTACCGCGACTTTGCCGGCATCGACGAGGGCATGACGGGCTTGTCGACGCGCTTTGCGTTCAAGGTGCTCTCGAAGGTCTTCAACTTCGATGGAACGGAGGTGGCGGCGAATCCGGTGCACCTGCTGTACGTGCTCGAGCAGCAGATCGAGCGCGAACAGTTCCCGCCGGAGACGGAATCCAAGCTGATGTCCTATATCAAGGAGTACCTCACGTCGCCGTACGTGGAGTTCATCGGCAAGGAGATTCAGACGTCGTATCTGGAGTCGTATTCGGAATACGGGCAGAACATCTTCGACCGCTACGTGGTGTTTGCCGACCTGTGGATTCAGGATCAGGAATATCGCGATCCGAACACCGGCGAGATTCTCGATCGCAGCGCATTGAACGACGAGCTGGAGAAGGTGGAAAAACCGGCGGGCATTTCCAACCCGAAGGATTTCCGCAACGAAATCGTCAATTTTGTGCTGCGGGCGCGTGCCAAGAACGGGGGCAAGAACCCCGTCTGGACGAGCTACGAGAAGCTGCGCGCGGTGATCGAGAAGCGGATGTTCTCGACCACGGAAGATCTGCTGCCCGTCATCTCGTTCAATGCCAAGTCGTCGCATGACGACAAGGAAAAGCACGAGAACTTCGTCAATCGCATGGTGGAAAAGGGCTACACCCAGAAGCAGGTCCGCTTGCTGGTGGAGTGGTATCTGCGCGTGCGGAAGTCATCTTAAGGAGATCAGGAGAGGGCGAACACACCCAGCGGACTTCCAATCGAGGGCAGTTACATGGGCACGATCATTGATCGGCGGGAGAACGGTGGCGGCAAGAGCACCGTCAACAAGCAACGCTTCATCAAGCGTTACCGAGACCAGATCCGCCGCGCGGTGGCCAAGGCCGTGACGGGCCGCAAGATCATGGACATCGAGCAGAGCGGGCAGGTGTCCATTCCCGTCAAGGACATCTCGGAGCCCATGTTCCACCACGGCTCGGGCGGGCGCCGCGAGGGCGTCCACCCGGGCAACAAGGAGTTCATTCGCGGCGACAGCTTCGATCGCCCGCAGCAGGGCAGTGGCGGCTCTGGCTCGCAGGCCAGCGACTCGGGCGAGGGCGAAGACGATTTCATCTTCACGCTCTCGCGCGAGGACTTTCTCAACTTCTTCTTCGAAGACATGGCGTTGCCCGATCTTGCCAAGCGCAGCCTGGCCAAGATCGCCGAGGTGCGCAAAGTGCGCGCGGGTTTCTCGCTCGATGGCACGCCGTCCAACCTGTCGATTCTGCGCACGATGCGCAGCTCGCTCGGTCGCCGTATCGCGTTGTCCAGCCCGTATCAGCGCCGCCTGCACGAGTTGGAACGCGAGTACAACGAAGAGCTGGAAAACGACGGCCCTTACAGCGTACGCGCGCAAGAGCTGATGAAGGAGATGCGCCATCTGCGCTCGTGCCTTGATCGCGTGCCGTTCATCGAAAAGCTCGACCTGCGCTATAACAACCGCGTCCTGCGCAAGCGACCGCAGGCGCAGGCGGTGATGTTCTGCGTGATGGACGTGTCCGGCTCGATGGACGAATCGCGCAAGGACTTGGCCAAGCGTTTCTTCATGCTGCTCTATCTGTTCCTGAAGCGGAACTACGAACGCATCGATGTCGTCTTCATCCGCCACCACACTGTGGCCAAGGAGGTGGATGAGGAGGATTTCTTCCACTCGCGCGAGTCGGGCGGCACTGTGGTGTCGAGCGCACTCAAGCTGATGGCGGAAGTGATGCAGGAGCGCTATCCGCCCAGCCAATGGAACATCTACTGCGCGCAAGCTTCGGACGGCGACAACTGGGCGGGCGACTCGGAACTGTGCGCCAAGATCCTGCGCGAGTCGATCCTGCCGCTGACGCAGTATTACGCCTATGTCGAGGTGGTCTCCACGGAGCCGCAGAACCTGTGGGAGGAGTATCTTACGTTGAAGGCCGGGCACGAGAACTTCGCAATGCAGCGCATTCTCAAGGCGGATGAAATCTATCCGGTGCTGCACGAGCTGTTTCAGAAGCGCGCCGCCTGATCGCTGATTGGGCAGCAGCAGGTTGCTCCGGCTCGGCACCGCTGTGCAGTGGCAGCGTGAGCCATGGCGAGCACGCCACCTGTGACCCTGTGTGATGGACCAACGGGAACGAGCATGGCCTACCTATCTACGGGCTCGGAGTGGACCTTCGAGCTGATCAGGCGCTACGACCAAAGCATCGCCCAGATTGCCGCAGACTTCGGTCTGGACACGTATCCGAACCAGATCGAGATCATCACCGCCGAGCAGATGCTCGACGCCTACGCGTCGTCCGGCTTGCCGCTGGGCTACAACCATTGGTCGTACGGCAAGCACTTTCTGGCGTCCGAACGCGGCTATCAGCGCGGCCTGATGGGGCTGGCCTACGAGATCGTCATCAATTCGAACCCTGCATCGCCTACCTGATGGAGGAGAACACGATGCCGATGCAGGCGCTGACGATCGCGCATGCCTGCTATGGCCACAACTCCTTTTTCAAAGGCAACTACCTCTTCCGCACGTGGACGAACGCCGACGCCATCGTCGACTACCTGCTCTTCGCCAAGAACTACGTGGCCGAATGCGAGCAGCGCTATGGCGAGCAGGAGGTGGAACTGCTGCTCGACTCCTGCCACGCATTGCAGAACTACGGGGTCGATCGTTATCGGCGGCCCAAGAAACTGTCGATCAATGAGGAACAAGCCCGTCAGGCGGAGCGCGAGAAATACCTGGAAGCGCAGGTGAACGACCTGTGGCGCACGCTGCCCACGCACCGGACACGCGCGCTGGCGACGGCCGACGACGTGCCGGAGCCGGAGCCGCAATTCCCGCCCGAGCCGGAAGAGAACCTCCTGTACTTCATCGAGAAGAACGCGCCCAAGTTGCAGCCGTGGCAACGAGAGATCGTGCGCATCGTGCGCAAGATCGCGCAGTACTTCTATCCGCAGCGGCAGACCAAGGTGATGAACGAGGGCTGGGCCACCTTCTGGCACTACACCATCCTGCACAAGCTGTACGACGAGAAGCTCGTCAACGACGCCTTCATGCTCGAGCTGCTGCAGGCGCATACAAACGTGATCTACCAGCCGCCGTTCAACAGCCCGTACTACAGCGGCCTGAATCCGTACACGCTCGGTTTCCTGATGTTCCAGGACATCCGCCGCATTTGCGAATCTCCTGAGGAAGAGGACTACCGCTGGGCCCCCGAGATTGCCGGCAGCGACTGGCAGAAGACGCTCGACTTCGCCATGCGCAACTTCAAGGACGAGAGCTTCCTGCTGCAGTTCCTGTCCCCTCGCGTGATCCGCGAGTTGAAGCTGTTCTCGGTGCTCGATGACGACCGCGACGCGAGGCTGCGCGTCACCGCGATCCACGACGACGATGGCTACCGCAAGATCCGCGAGTTGTTGGCTGGGCAGTACGACCTGTCGAACATCGAGCCCAACATCCAGGTGACCAACGTCGACGTAGGCGGGGATCGCTCATTGACGCTGCGCCACCTGCAAAGCAACCGGCGCCCGCTTGGACCGAACTACGAAGAGATGCTGCGGCACGTCGTGCGCCTCTGGGGCTTCACATGCCGGCTTGAGGTGGTCTATGAAGACGGCCGACGCGAGATGAAGCACGAGTGCAAGCCTGACTAGCCCACGCCCGTTTCCACGAGGCCAGCCTTGCGCTGGCCTTCTTTTTGCCTGCTGCCGACACGGATGTCGACCATGCTGCCCACGGCGCAGCTACATGCCGAAGCGGAAATGGCCGCTGCGCAGCACGATGTTGTGTGAGTCCGTCAGCTTGAACAGCGAGCGCGCCATGTCTTCAATGGTGCCGCGATGCGATTCCATGGCTTGCAGCAAATCTTCCTGCCGCCACGAGCGCGCGCCGAAATGTTCTTCGAGCGCTTCGGCCGTCACGGCATAGCAGGCCGGGCGGCCGTCGACGCTGGCGGTGCAGGTGAGAGTGAGATCCGCGGCGCAGTAGCGTGGCGGGCTGGCGTGGAATTCGATGGTTTCCATGGGCGGCCTCCATGAAAAAACGGCGATGCACCGTGCGCCGCCTTCCAACCAGTGTATGGCGTGGTCGCATGAATGCAATGTCGCCGCTCAGTGTTTTCACCGGCGGCGTAATCCTGGCCCGCAACGTCCGACCAGGGCGGCGGCCACGGGGAGGCGAGCGGCGCTACATCGCACACATCTGCAGACGGGCAAGGCTCGCCTTGCAACGCGACAGCCACAGCGCCGCTTCTGTCCGGTTGTTAACGCCGATCTGCCGGAACAGCGCGTACAGATGGTTCTTGATTGTCCCTTCGGCCACGTTCAGTACGCGACAGATCTGCTTGTTGGATTTGCCCTCTGCAAGCAGTTGCAGCACCTCATGCTGCCGTGGCGTGAGGCGGCGCCAGAGTTCGGCCGGGCTTTCTCCGGAGCCTTGGCGCGGATCGTCGGGTGAGAGATTGCTGATGGGCGGCAAGTAGACCGCGCCCGAGGTAATGCGCTGCAGGGCTTCCAGCAGAATATCCGCCGTGGCCTGCCGGTCGACCACGCCGGCCGCGCCGAAGCGCAGTGCGTCGCCTACCACGTGCCGGCCGACGGTTTGCACCGTCAGCAACACAGGCACTTCCGGCAACACCGCTTTCAGCTCCGATAAACGTTGTCGTGCGTCGTCGTCTTCTGCGCTCCATTCCATCACGACGGCGCTCGGTTCGGCTTGCCTGCAAGCCGGTCCGATTTGCGCAGTGTAGTGCGTATCGATAAACACACCCTGTGCGTCGAGTGCATTCAATACATTGGACACACCTGCCGCAAAAAGCGGCAAGCTATCGATTACCAGAATATTCATCGACCCCTCGTACTTCAGTTAATTATTTTCGGCGAAACCGATTATTTTGTAGGGCGGGATCGACCCGGATGCATTGAAACGGAAGTTCAGTGCCGAAAGTCACGGGCTGCCTATCGCCATGTACTGGGCCGCTGTACCGTGGCCTTGGCTGGGACTTTCGAGGCATCGAACCTTGGCGGGAAAACTCTTACTTTGGATTCGGGCGCACAAACCTGTGCGTCGAAATAATTCAATGTGAGGAGTTTTAAATGGACAACGGACTTATCGGGTCGGTTATCAATGCGCTGCCGATCGACAAGATGATCTCTGCGCCGCTGCAGGCCATGATCGCAGCGCAAACCTCGGCGGCAAAATCCTATGCGGATTTTCTGCTGCAGGTCTGTATTCAGAACGGCAAAGCCGTCGCGGTGCAATTTGACTACGACGAAACCATCGTCGACGAGAAGGGCGTGTCGCAAGGCACGATCCAGAAGACGATGCGCATTCCGCTGCTGTGCGCGGTCGTGCATCCGGTGATCGCCATCGAGGAAGGCACGATCGACTTCGAGCTGGAGATTTCGCAGTCAGAGAAATCGTCGTCCACCACCGAGGCGGAAGGGTCGTTCCAGGCCAAGCTGGGCTGGGGCCCGTTCAGCGTGTCGGTGTCGGGCCGCGCCTCGCACAAGTCGGAGCAGACGCGTAGCACCGACACGCGCGCCAAGTACTCCTTCCACACCCAGGTCAAGCGTCAGAACCCGCCGGAAGCGCTGATGCGCGTGATGGAGTTCCTGACTGACGCGGCAACCAAGCCGGTGGTCGTCAAGGGCAAGGAGAACGACGTCAAGCCGCTGCCCGCCACGCCGACCGACGGCACGATGATCGGCGAAAAGGTGCCGGCTGGCGGCAACGCGCCGGCCCCGGCTCCGGCAAATCCGTAAGCCGCCACGGCGATGGACGCCGGCCGGCCTCCCCACGGCCGGTGTCCTGATCGGTGCGCGCCCGCCGCGCGCCGCCCATTGATCTCATCGATCCGACCGACCCGACACCATGTTCAATCTCTTCAGCCGCCGCAGGCGTGACGATGGCCGTGCGTCGTCAGCGCCCGCCACACCGACAGCGCCGCCACCCAGTTCGCCACCTGCGCCGCCTGCATCTTCCGATGCCGCGCCGTTTCCCGAGACTGCGTCGGACACGCCTCCGCCATCGCCGCCGAGTTCGTTGCCCCCTGGCGGCGGCATCGGCGGTGGCAGTAACGGCCACGGTCATCCAGGCGTGAATGGCCTGACGCTGGACGACATCACGCGCGGTATGCAGCACGCCGCAGCTTCCGCCAACCAGATGCTTGCGCAGCAGTACACCACGTTGCTCGACCAGTTTTTCGACGCCGACGAGAGCGGCACGCTGGTCGCCCGCGAAGTGGAACTTGCGCTCGACAGTCAGCACCGGCTGGCGCTGCCACTGGTGTCGCTGGCGATGCCGCGCGGCCTCGCACTCGACGAAATGACGGTGAACATGACCGTGCGCAGCGACCTCGCCGAAGCCTTGCCCTTGCACGGCGCAGCCACCGGCGGTGTGGGCCGGTTCTACGTTTCGCTTGCGCCGCATTCCCAGCGTGAGACCGGCCGCGATAGCGAGCACATCGACATCGAAATGAAGTTCACCGCGCTGCAGCCGCCGGAAGCCGTGATGCGCGTGATCGACGAATACACGAATCGGCTGGTGCCAAGGCCCTTGCAGCCCAATGCCGCAGGTTCCGACGGCCCCGGCACCACCAGCACGCCCCAGGAGAAAAGCGATGAGCACTGAGCACAACCCGCGCACCACAGGCGAGCGAGGCCTCGCGCTGATCAAGGAATCGGAAGGGCTGCGTCTGTCGACGTATCTGGATGCGGTCGGCAAACCGACCATCGGCTACGGCCACCTGATTCGGCCCGGCGAGACCTTCAACGGGCCGATCTCTCAGCAACAGGCCGAAGCGCTGCTGCGCAAGGACCTGGCCGACACCGAACAGGGCATTGCCAAGGCCGTGCGCGTGTCGATCACGCAAGGGCAGTTCGACGCCCTGGCGTCATTCGTCTTCAACCTGGGGGCGGGGCGGCTGCGCTCGTCGACGCTGCTGCGCAAGCTCAACGCGGGCGATTACGCCGGCGCGGCCAATCAGTTCCTGCTGTGGGACAAGGCCGGCGGCAAGCCGCTCAAGGGGCTGACGAAGCGTCGTCAGGCCGAACGCAAGCTGTTCCTGTCCTGATTCACCACCACGTTACTTCAACGTTCAACGGAGAAGCTCGCATGCATACCGAACCGATGTCCGTGATTCCCACCACCCGTCCGCGCCGCTTGTATCGCGTGCTGACATGGCTTGCCGCCGCTGCCGTTGGGATCGGCATGTCCTACGCCCGCGCAGCCGACGCCGGAGCCTCTACGTGTACGGCCGAGGTGCAGCGCATCCGCGTCGAACTCGGAAGCCAGGATCTTCCGACGTTCAACGATCAAGCCGGGCGCTACCTGGCCGACACGCTGAATCAGCTCTACGCATACGGCACGTTGCCCAACCGTTACGTGCCGGAGCGCCAAGCCAACTGGGAGCCGGGCGCGAATCGCCCCGTCATGATGCAGAAGCGCAGCATCGGCGGTGATGCATGGGCGCAGACCGGTCTGCTGCAGGCGGATATCGACGATGGCCTTTCCAAGCGCGGCCCGCTGCGGCTGATCTATGCGCAGGACGGCAAGCCGCAGTACGTCACCACCGCCGCCAATGCACCGCAGATCCCGACGCAGCGTTGCGCGGGCAAGTGAGCGTGTGCGAGGGTGCGTCAGGCTTTTGCCTGGCGCGCCATTTCGACGCCCTTGTTGGCCAGCGCATCAGCGCGCTCGTTGCCGGGGTGGCCGGCATGGCCCTTGACCCAATGCCAGCTCACCTCATGTCCGGCGACGAGTTCATCCAGCGTGCGCCAGAGGTCGTCGTTCTTGACCGGCTTCTTGTCGGCCGTCTTCCAGCCGCGCGCCTTCCAGCCGGCCAGCCATTCGCTGATGCCTTTCTGGACGTACTGCGAATCGGTATAAACCTGCACCCGGCATGGCCGCTTCAGCGCGCGAAACGCTTCGATCACGGCCATCAATTCCATGCGGTTGTTGGTGGTCAGCGCTTCGCCGCCAAAGAGTTCTTTTTCGTGGCTGCCCGAGACGAGCACGGTGCCCCAGCCGCCAAGGCCGGGGTTGCCCTTGCACGCGCCATCGGAATAAACGGTGACTTCCTGCATTGAGAAACGATGGGTGATCAGTGAGTGGAACGGGCGCGCTCAGACGCCCGATTTGCCGTCACGCGCGGTGGCCGATGGCGCCTTGGTCGAATGTGAGCCCGAAGGTGTCGCGACCGGGGTGCCGGCCGGCACCAGGGCCGGCGATTTGCGTGTCTTCCATGCCGGGCCGACCAGGCGCATGGTGCGCACGCGCTTGACGGCCTGCAGCATGTACACCGCGCCGAAGATCGGCCACCAGCGGTCGCCGGCCTTTTCCATGAAGGCGGTGCGCTGCAGCCATTTGTCCGAGCGATTGGGCGGGCAGTAGCAGCCGAAACGGCCGCGCACGATATCAAATCCAAGCAGCTTGAGCCAGTCCTTCAGACGCGTGAACGCAATCATCTGGCTCTGCGCAGGCAGAAACGATTCCGTGCCCAGGCGCCGCATGCCCTGTCGCATGCCCCATAGGCTGAGCGGGTTGAAACCGGTGATGACGAGACGCCCCTCCGGCATCAGCACGCGCGCCACTTCACGCAGCACTTCGTGCGGATCGTCAGTAAATTCCAGCACGTGGGGCAAGGCGACCAGGTCGATGCTCTGCGACGCGAAGGGCAGCTCGTCATAGCGGCAGATTACGCGGGGCGTGGCCTGGCGCTGCGGCGTGTTGGCGTCCGGATCTGCGTCGGCGGCATCGGCGGATTCTGCCGGGTTGCCGTCCATCGGGTCGAGCGTTTCGATGGGGGCCGTCGGGTCAATGTCGTCCACCACGCGGGCGATCAGCGGGATGCGGTTTTCGCGCAGTGCCCCAAAGCCGGGGTGGCCCAGCTGCAGCGCGTGATAGCCGAACATGTCGGCCACCGTGCGATCGAATTGAGCCTGCTCCCAGCGCAGGACATATTGCCCGGGCGGCGAAGCGAGCCAGTGGTGCCAATCTATAATGCGACGATCGTTAGAGGAGTCGGACATGGTCCAGGGTGGTGTGCCGCGTGGTGTAGCGCTTGAGGTGGAGGCGATCGCTGCGTTTGCCGACAATTATATTTGGGCACTACACGATGGCCGAGTGGCTGCTGTCGTCGATCCGGGCGACGCGCAACCGGTGCTGCGCTTCCTGAAGGAGAGGGGCTCGCGCTCGGTGCCATTGTAATCACACATCATCATGGCGATCACGTCGGCGGGGTGCGCGAACTGCTCGCGGCGTATCCGGAGAATCCCGAAGGAGCGCCGCTTCCGGTCATCGGCCCAGCCAACGAGTCGATTCCGTGCCGCACGCAGGCCGTGCGCGAAGGCGATGTCGTCACGCTCACGCAGCCGGCCGCCACATTCCGGGTGCTCGACGTGCCGGGTCATACCAGCGGTCACGTTGCCTATGTGGGGCGCCTTCAGGGTAATGCCGCATCGGCGAGCCTGTTTTGTGGCGATACACTCTTCGCTACCGGTTGCGGCCGGCTTTTGAAGGGACGCCTGCGCAGATGCGCGCGTCGCTGGCCAAGCTGGCGGCGCTGGCGCCCGATACGCGTGTCTATTGCGCGCATGAATATACGGCATCGAATGTGCGCTTTGCGCGTGCAGTCGAGCCTGGCAACGCCGACTTGGCAGCCTGGGAGGACGAGGTAACGGCGTTGCGGGCCGAGGGCCGCTCGACTGTACCCACTACCGTTGGCCACGAGCGGGCGACCAACCCATTCATGCGATCGGATGACGCCAATGTGACGCAGGCGGTGGCCCGCCATGCGGGTATCGACGCCGATGATCCGGTTGCGGTATTCGCTGCGTTGCGCCAGTGGAAGAACGATTTCCGTTGAGAAACCCGGCGCGCGGCGATGACGCAGCCCATGTGATGCCTCCAGCCGGCGCCCCGCCGGGTGAACGCGGGTTGACGCGGTCGGATGCGTTTCTTACTATCTGGGGCAATTTTTAGCCCTAACCCCACAGAACTTGATGCGATCCGTGCGACTTCTTGCGGCAACTGTGCTCAGTCTGCTCCTTGCGGCCTGTGCAACGGCTCCCGGGCCGAATGCCGACACGGCCAGCACCAGTGCCTCCTCCGCCACCGGCCAATCCCCCGCGCCGGTCGTCAATGTCGATCAGCAGCCCGTCGCGTCCCTGAAAGGGCCGGCCAAGGACCTCTGGGCGCGCATTCGCCAAGGTTTCTCCATGCCCGACCTGCAAAGCTCGGCCGTGGATGACCGTACCGATTGGTATGCGCAGCGCCCGGACGCCTTCCGCCGCATGGTGGATCGCTCCAACCGCTACCTGTATCACATCGTCGAAGAGCTGGAGCGGCGCAACATGCCCACCGAGCTGGCGCTGCTGCCGTTCGTGGAAAGCGCGTTCAACCCGCAGGCGGTGTCGAGCGCCAAGGCTGCCGGAATGTGGCAGTTCATCCCGAGCACCGGCAGAACGTACAACCTCAAGCAGAACGTTTTCCAGGACGAGCGCCGCGATGTGCTGGCCTCGACCGACGCTGCGCTCGACTATCTTTCCAAGCTGCACGACCAGTTTGGCGACTGGCAACTCGCGCTCGCTGCCTACAACTGGGGTGAAGGCGCGGTGGCGCGGGCGATTGCGCGCAACCAGGCCGCCGGCCTGTCGACCGATTACGTCAACCTGAACATGCCCGCCGAGACGCGCATGTACGTGCCCAAGCTCCAGGCGGTGAAGAACATCATCGCCAACCCGGAGCGCTACGGCGTTACGCTGCCGGATATCCCGAACCACCCATATTTCGTCACCGTCACCACGTCACGCGATATTGATGTGACGCTGGCGGCCAAGCTGGCGAATCTGCCGATGGATGAGTTCAAGGCACTGAACCCGTCGTTCAATCGGCCGGTGATCCTCGGGGCGTCGAACCCGCAGATTCTTCTGCCGTACGACAACGCAGAAACGTTCCAGTACAACCTGAACACCTATCGCGGCGGGCTTTCCAGCTGGACGGCCGTGACGGTTGGCAACCGCGAGCGTGTGGAAGCGCTGGCGGCCCGGCTCAAGGTCGACCCCGACACCATTCGCGAGATCAACCGTATTCCGAAGGGCATGCGTTTGAAGGCGGGCTCGACCGTGGTCGTACCGCGTGCCGACGGCGCCCAGGAAAACGCACCCGACATCAGCCCCGAGCTGGCCGAGAACGCCACCATGGCGGTCGAACCCGACATGCCGGATCTGAGAAAGGTGGTGGTGCGCGCGGGCAAGCGCGACACGGTGGCGGGTCTGTCGCGGCGTTACGGCGTATCGGTTGCGCAGATTCGTGCGTGGAACCAGTTGGCTGGCGACGCCATCCCGAAAGGGCACAGTGTCGTGCTGATGCTGCCGCAAGCGCGCGGTGGCAGTCGTGGCGGGCATGTGCGTGTGATGCGGGTATCGGCCGCAACGTCGCGCGCCGCAACGGCAACCCCGCGCGTGCCGACTGCAAAGGTGGCCGGCAAGCCGGTGGTCAAGGCGAAACCGGTGGCCACCTCATCCAGTTCGGTCAAGCGCAAGAAGCGCTGAGGCTGGCAAGAAAACGGCGTCCTTCGGGGCGCCGTTTTGTTTTTGGCCCGCCGGTAAGACCTGCGTAAGTTGGCCGCCGCACAGTAGGCGCATACAGTACATCCAAGATCGAGCCATCGCAGACGATGGCCAGGAGACAACGTCATGCCCATGTCCGCCGCGTATCGCGCGCTGTATCAGCGTTCCATTGACGACCCTGTCGGCTTTTGGGGCGAGCAGGCCCAGCGCATCGATTGGCAAACGCCGTATTCCGCCGTCCTCGACGATTCGCGCCTGCCGTTTGCCAAGTGGTTCGTGGGCGGACGCACCAATCTATGCCACAACGCCGTCGATCGGCATCTCGCCACGCGCGGGGAACAGGCGGCGCTCGTGTACGTCTCCACCGAAACAGGCGTGGAGACGGCGTACACGTATCGCCAGCTCCATCGCGAGGTCAACCGCATGGCGGCGAGCCTGCAGGCGCTGGGCGTCAAGCGCGGCGACCGCGTGCTGATTTATCTGCCGATGATTCCCGAAGCCGCATTTGCCATGCTGGCCTGTGCACGCATCGGCGCGATCCATTCGGTGGTGTTCGGTGGTTTCGCATCCAACAGCCTCGCCACGCGTATCGACGACGCCACGCCGCGCGTGATCGTCAGTGCGGATGCGGGCTCGCGAGCGGGCAAGGTGGTCGAGTACAAGCCGTTGCTCGACGCTGCGATCGAGCTGGCAGGGCACAAGCCCGAGCGCGTGCTGCTCGTCGATCGCAAACTCGCGCCCATGCAGCACAACGCCCGCGATGTCGACTACGCAACGCTCGCCGCACAGCATGCCAACGCTGATGTGCCGTGCGAATGGATGGAATCCAGTGAGCCCTCGTACATCCTTTACACATCAGGTACGACCGGCAAACCGAAGGGCGTCCAGCGCGACACGGGCGGCTACGCGGTGGCGCTGGCGGCGTCGATACCGCTGATTTTCGGCGCCCAGCCTGGCGACACGATGTTCACCGCATCCGATGTGGGCTGGGTGGTGGGGCACAGTTACATCGTCTATGCGCCGCTGCTCGCGGGCCTGACGACGGTCATGTACGAAGGCACGCCAATCCGCCCCGACGGCGCGGTCTGGTGGCGCATCGTCGAGCAATACCGCGTGAACGTGATGTTCTACCGCGCCGACCGCCATTCGCGTGCTCAAGAAGCAGGATCCTGCGCTGCTGCAGCGGCATGACCTGTCGAGCCTGCGCCGCCTGTTCCTTGCCGGCGAGCCGCTGGACGAGCCCACCGCCAGCTGGATCGGCGAGGCGCTGCACAAGCCCATCGTCGACAACTACTGGCAGACCGAGACGGGCTGGCCGATGCTGGCGATTCCGCAAGGTGTCGAGCCGTCCATGCAAAAGCTTGGCTCGCCGGGCTTCCCGGTCTATGGCTACAAGCTCGACATCCTGGACGAGGCCACCGGCGAGCCCTGCGCCCCGGGCGAGAAAGGCCTGCTGGCTGTTGCGGCGCCCCTGCCACCGGGCTGCATGACCACCGTCTGGGGCGACGACGCCCGCTTCCTGCAGACGTACTGGTCGGCGTTTCCGGGCCGGCACATTTATTCGAGCTTCGACTGGGGTGTGCGCGACGAGGAGGGCTACGTGACCATCCTCGGCCGCACCGACGACGTGATCAACGTGGCCGGCCACCGCCTCGGAACGCGCGAGATCGAAGAAAGCCTGTCGTCGCATCCCGCCATCGCCGAGGTGGCGGTGGTGGGCGTGGCCGATCAGCTCAAGGGCCAGGTGGCGATGGGGTTTGCCATCGTGCGTGACGCCTCGCGCATTGCGGATCCGGCGGGGCGCTTGGCGCTGGAGGGCGAGTTGATGCGCACGGTCGAGGCGCAGCTTGGAGCCGTGGCGCGGCCATCGCGCGTATTTTTTGTCGGGGCGCTGCCCAAGACGCGCTCCGGAAAACTGCTGCGGCGGGCCATGCAGGCCGTCGCGGAAGGGCGGGATCCGGGCGATCTGACCACCATTGAAGACCCCACGGCGCTCGCTCAGGTGCAGGCGGCCATGCGCGGTGAGCAGGGCCACGAGAAGTGACGTTCCAGCCAGTCAGGAGTGGCGTTTGCCGGCATGGCGGGGCGTCACAATTCGGCGGGCATGCGCCGTTAAGTCCTTCCTTTCATTGAGTTTTTTGCGGCGCCGGGGTATACTCGTCGGGTTTGAGTTCAGAAACCCATCACCCTAGCGCCAACCGCTTCCTACCTCCCGCCTACCGCCCCGTCTGCCTCGTTCCTCGGTGATTTCTGGTGAGTTCTGTCCCAGTCCCGACTCGACGCGCAAACGGCCGGATTCCGCGCAGCCGGAATTCCGCTTTGGCGCCAAGGTGATCAGGTCGGCACAGGGTGAATCCAGCAGGAGCTACCCGTGTTGCCGTCTTTCCCGCCCGCCATCCTCGCGCTTGCAGACGGCACGGTCTTTCGTGGCTATTCCATCGGTGCGGCCGGTCATACGATCGGCGAAGTGGTGTTCAACACCGCGATCACCGGCTATCAGGAAATCCTCACCGATCCGAGCTACTCGCGCCAGATCGTCACGCTCACGTACCCGCATATCGGTAACGTTGGCGTGAACCGTGAGGACGTCGAAGCTACGAAAGTCCATGCCGCCGGCCTCATCATCAAGGATCTGCCGATCCTCGCGTCGAACTTCCGCAAGGAGCACTCGCTCTCGCATTACCTGAAGGGTGAGAAGGTCGTCGCCATTGCCGGCATCGATACCCGCAAGCTGACCCGCATCCTGCGTGAGAAGGGCGCCCAGAACGGCTGCATTCTCGCCGGCGAAGACAACGTGCAGAAGGCCATCGACCTGGCGCGCTCGTTCCCGGGCCTGTCGGGCATGGATCTGGCCAAGGTCGTGTCCGTGACCGAACCGTACGAGTGGACCCAGACCGAATGGGCGCTGGGTCGCGGCTACGGCAAGCAGGAAGCCCCGAAGTACCACGTGGTCGCATACGACTTTGGCGTCAAGTTCAACATCCTGCGCATGCTGGCCGAGCGCGGCTGCCGCGTGACGGTGGTGCCGGCGCAAACCAGCGCAGCCGACGTGCTGGCGCATAACCCGGATGGCGTCTTCCTCTCCAATGGCCCCGGCGATCCGGAACCGTGCGACTACGCCATCGCCGCTGCCAAGGAGTTCTTGGAGCGCCGCCTGCCGACGTTCGGCATCTGCCTGGGTCACCAGATCATGGGCCTGGCTGTCGGCGGCAAGACGCTGAAGATGAAGACCGGCCACCACGGCGCCAACCACCCGGTCAAGGATCTGCAGGACGGCCGCGTGGTCATCACCTCGCAGAACCACGGTTTTGCAGTCGATCCGGAATCGCTGCCGGCCAACGCGCGCGTGACGCACGTCTCGCTGTTCGACGGCACGCTGCAGGGCTTCGAACTGACGGATCGTCCGGCATTCTGCTTCCAGGGTCACCCGGAAGCGTCGCCCGGTCCGCACGACATCGCGTATCTGTTCGACCGCTTCACTGCGGCGATGGACGCAGCGAAGCAGTAAAGCAATCGAGATCGCATCGCCATGAACGCTTTCATGCTCGCCCACTTCGGCATCACCGAGTTCTGGACCTTCCTGCTCGGCACGATCTTCATCGTGCTGCTGCCCGGGCCGAACTCGATGTACGTGCTGTCGGTGGCGGCCCGTCGCGGTGTGCGCGCGGGCTACCAGGGCGCGTGCGGCGTGTTCCTGGGCGATGCCATCCTGATGGTGTTGTCGGCGGCGGGCGTGGCTTCGCTGTTGAAGGCGAGTCCGGCGCTGTTCTACGTCGTGAAGTACATCGGTGCGGCGTATCTGGCTTGGATCGGCCTGCAGATGTTGCGCGGCGCGGTGCGCAACTGGCGCGCGCGCAAGGCTGGTGAGTCCGGCGCACAAGACGCGGCCCCGGCTGATGAATCGCACCCGTTCAAGAAGGCGCTGATCATCAGCCTGCTGAACCCGAAGGCGATCCTGTTCTTCATCTCGTTCTTCATCCAGTTCGTCGATCCGCACTACGCGCTGCCGGTGGTGTCGTTTGTCGTGCTGGGGCTGGTCTGCCAGATCTGCAGCTTCCTGTACCTGACCACCATCATCTTCGTGGGCGCGCGGCTGGCCGCGGCGTTCCGCGCGCGACGACGTTTGTCTGCCGGTATGAGCAGCGGCGTCGGCGCCATGTTTATCGGCTTTTCCGCCAAGCTGGCGACGGCCACACTGAATTAATCGAATCGAGCGGGTTATGCCAAAACGTACAGATATCAAAACCATCCTGATCATCGGCGCGGGTCCGATCATCATCGGCCAGGCGTGTGAATTCGATTACTCCGGCGCGCAGGCTTGCAAGGCGCTCCGTGAAGAAGGTTTCAAGGTGGTCCTGGTCAACAGCAATCCGGCCACGATCATGACCGACCCCAGCACGGCCGACGTGACCTACATCGAGCCGATCACCTGGGAAGTCGTCGAGCGCATCATCGCCAAGGAGCGCCCCGACGCGATCCTGCCGACGATGGGCGGCCAGACCGCGCTGAACTGCGCGCTGGACCTGCATCGCCACGGCGTGCTGAAGAAGTACAACGTCGAGCTGATCGGCGCGTCGCCCGAGGCCATCGACAAGGCCGAAGACCGCCAGAAGTTCAAGGACGCGATGACCAAGATTGGTCTCGGTTCGGCCAAGTCCGGCATCGCACATTCGATGGACGAGGCCGTGGCCGTGCAGTCGCAGATCGCCAAGGAAACCGGCACGAGCGGCTACCCGATCGTGATCCGTCCGTCGTTCACGCTGGGTGGCACGGGCGGCGGCATCGCCTACAACCGTGAAGAATTCGAAGAGATCTGCAAACGCGGTCTCGACCTCTCGCCGACCAACGAGCTGCTGATCGAAGAATCGCTGCTCGGCTGGAAGGAATACGAGATGGAAGTCGTGCGCGACAAGGCCGACAACTGCATCATCGTCTGCTCGATCGAGAACCTGGATCCGATGGGCATCCACACCGGTGACTCCATCACCGTGGCCCCGGCGCAGACCCTGACCGACAAGGAATACCAAATCCTGCGTAATGCCTCGCTGGCCGTGCTGCGCGAGATCGGCGTGGATACCGGCGGCTCGAACGTGCAGTTCTCGATCAATCCGAAGGATGGCCGGATGATCGTGATCGAGATGAACCCCCGCGTGTCGCGTTCGTCGGCGCTGGCGTCGAAGGCCACCGGTTTCCCGATCGCCAAGGTCGCTGCCAAGCTGGCCGTGGGTTACACGCTGGACGAGCTGAAGAACGAAATCACCGGCGGTGCGACCCCGGCGTCGTTCGAGCCGTCGATCGACTACGTGGTCACCAAGGTGCCGCGCTTCGCGTTCGAAAAATTCCCGCAGGCCGACAGCCACCTGACCACGCAGATGAAGTCGGTCGGTGAAGTGATGGCCATGGGCCGGACCTTCCAGGAATCGTTCCAGAAGGCGCTGCGCGGCCTGGAAGTCGGCGTGGACGGTCTGGACGAAAAGTCCACCGACCGCGACGAGATCATCGAAGAGATCGGCGAAGCCGGTCCGGACCGCATCTGGTATCTGGGCGATGCATTCCGCCTGGGCCTGTCGATCGACGAGGTCTACGCCGAGACGTCCATCGACCCGTGGTTCCTCGCGCAGATCGAAGACATCGTCAAGACGGAAGCACTGGTCAAGGCACGCACGCTGGAAAGCCTGTCGGCTGCCGAGCTGCGTCTGCTCAAGCAGAAGGGTTTCTCCGACCGTCGCCTCGCCAAGCTCACCAAGACGACCGCCAAGGCCGTGCGCGAAAAGCGTATCGCCGAGAAGGTGCGCCCCGTCTACAAACGCGTCGACACCTGCGCCGCTGAATTCGCGACCAACACGGCGTATCTGTACTCGACGTACGAAGCCGAGCATGGCGAGTGCGAAGCCGAGCCGACCGGAAACAAGAAGATCATGGTTCTGGGCGGTGGCCCGAACCGGATCGGCCAGGGTATCGAGTTCGACTACTGCTGTGTGCACGCCGCGCTGGCACTGCGCGAAGACGGGTACGAGACCATCATGGTCAACTGCAACCCGGAAACCGTCTCGACCGACTACGACACGTCCGATCGCCTGTACTTCGAGCCTGTGACACTGGAAGACGTGCTCGAAATCGTCGACAAGGAAAAGCCGGTTGGCGTGATCGTGCAATACGGCGGCCAGACCCCGCTGAAGCTCGCGCTGGATCTGGAGGCCAACGGCGTGCCCATCATCGGTACGTCGCCGGACATGATCGACGCGGCCGAAGACCGTGAGCGCTTCCAGAAGCTGCTGCACGAGCTGGGCCTGCGTCAGCCGCCCAACCGCACCGCGCGTGCCGAAGACGAAGCCCTCAAGCTAGCCGAAGAAATCGGCTACCCGCTGGTGGTGCGTCCGTCGTATGTGCTGGGTGGGCGCGCGATGGAAATCGTGCACGAGCCGCGCGACCTCGAGCGTTACATGCGCGAAGCCGTGAAGGTGTCGAACGACAGCCCCGTGCTGCTCGACCGCTTTCTGAACGACGCCATCGAATGCGATGTGGATTGCCTCTCCGACGGCAAGCGCGTGTTCATCGGCGGCGTGATGGAGCACATCGAGCAGGCCGGCGTGCACTCGGGCGATTCGGCTTGCTCGCTGCCGCCGTATTCGCTGTCGCAGGCGACCGTCGACGAACTGAAGCGCCAGACCGCCGCGATGGCGAAGGCGCTGAACGTGGTTGGTCTGATGAACGTGCAGTTCGCCATCCAGCAGAAGGGCGGCGAAGACATCGTCTACGTGCTGGAAGTGAACCCGCGTGCCTCCCGCACGGTGCCGTACGTTTCGAAGGCGACCGGTGTCTCGTTGGCCAAGGTTGCGGCTCGCTGCATGGCAGGGCAGTCGCTGGATTCGCAGGGCGTCGAGACGGAAGTCGTGCCGGCGTACTACAGCGTCAAGGAAGCGGTGTTCCCGTTCAACAAGTTCCCGGGCGTTGATCCGGTGCTCGGACCGGAAATGCGCTCGACCGGCGAAGTCATGGGCGTCGGCAAGACGTTTGGCGAGGCGCTCTTCAAGAGCCAGCTCGCCGCCGGTTCGCGCCTGCCCGAGAAGGGTACCGTGCTGATGACCGTCAAGGACAGCGACAAGCCGCAAGCCGTGGAAGTGGCTCGCGCGCTGCATACGCTCGGCTACCCGATCGTGGCGACGCGCGGTACCGCCTCGGCCATCGAGGCCGCTGGCATTCCGGTGCGGGTGGTCAACAAGGTGAAGGACGGCCGTCCGCACATTGTCGACATGATCAAGAACAGCGAGATCGCGCTCGTCTTCACGACCGTCGACGAGACACGTGCCGCGATTGCCGACTCGCGTTCCATCCGCCAGGCTGCATTGGCGCAGCGCGTGACTTACTACACAACCATCGCTGGTGCGCGCGCCGCGGTGGAAGGTCTGAAGCACATGCAGCACCTCGATGTGTATGACCTGCAGGGCCTGCACGCCACGCTGTAAGCCCATCGTCAGCGCCCGCGACGCGGCATAGCGTCGCGGTGAACCAGCCGGAGAGGAGCAGTTGCCGCCTCCGGACGGTTCGCCTAAACTAGAGCGTCCGTGTCAAAACAACGACAGCCGCCGTCAGGCGGGTGTGCGCTACGCGCCCTCCCGCTTCGCAGCGGCTGATTTTTTGTGATTCCGAATTACTTACGATGAGCACCATTCCGATTACCAAGCGCGGTGCCGAGATGCTGAAAGAGGAGCTTCAACGTCTGAAGACCAAGGAGCGTCCGGCCGTCGTCAACGCCATCGCCGAGGCGCGAGCCCAGGGCGATCTGTCCGAAAACGCCGACTATGATGCCGCCAAGGAGCGCCAGGGCTTCATCGAAGGCCGCATCCAGGAAATCGAAGGCAAGCTGTCTGCTGCGCAGATCATCGATCCGGCTTCGCTGGACGCCGACGGTCGCGTGGTTTTTGGCGCCACCATCGATCTGGAAGATCTGGATTCGGGCAAGCCCGTCACATACCAGATCGTCGGCGATGATGAAGCCGATCTGGAAACGGGCAAGATCTCGATCAGCTCGCCGATCGCACGCGCGTTGATCGGCAAGTTCGAAGGCGATGTCGCTACCGTGGTTGCTCCCGGTGGCGAACGCGAATACGAAGTCCTGGCCGTCAAGTACCTCTAACCAGATCCAAGGCAACCACCATGCCGCAGCGCTTCTTCCAGTTGCTTGCCACGGTATGGTGCGGTTCGCTCTGGACCATCGGTTACATCGTCGCGCCGACGCTGTTTGCGATGCTAGAAGATCGCCAGTTGGCCGGCTCCATTGCCGGCCGATTGTTTCATGCGCAAGCGTGGATCGGCCTGGCGACAGGGTGTTTGCTGCTGCTGGCTGCCACGGCGCTCGTGCGCCGCGGTGAGGTCGGTTACCGGCGGCTGCGCTGGCTTGTGCTGGCGATGCTGCTATGTGTGCTGGTGGGCTATTTCGGCCTGCAGCCGTTCATGGCTTCGCTGCGCGAACAGGCCGATGCGCTTGGCGTGGCGGTGGGGGATTCGCCTTACCGCGCACAGTTTGGCATGCTGCATGGCGTATCGAGCGTGTTCTATCTGGTGCAGAGCCTTCTGGGGGTGGCCCTGATCTGGAAGGCGGCGGGCATTCGGCAAACCGCCTGAGGCAAAGACCGGCTGAAAAGCCGGTCGTTTTCTGTGCAGCCCCGAATTGGATCAGGACAGCGCCTTCTTTTTCTGGCTGGTTTGACGCGGCTTTGCACGCTTGACGTTGCCGCCGGCCGTGACGCGTTCGTTGCCAAGGACGCTCAGCCGCACCGGCTTCGGGCGGCGCGCGCTATTCGGGTTCGGCTTGCGCACGGTCACCGAACGTGGACCGGCGCCCACCGTGGTCTTGCGCGGCGGCTTGAGGTCTCGCGGCTGGTTTTCCTTCAGGTACGCTGGGCCTTCGCGCCAGATCACCAGCAGCTTGCCGATGTGCTGTACGGGAGCTGCCTGCAGGCGAGCGCAGATGGTGTCATAGAGTTCGATGCGTGCTTCGCGGTCATCGCCGAAGACGCGGATCTTGATCAGCCCGTGGGCCGCCAGCGAGCGGTCGATTTCAGCCAGAACGGCCTTTGTCAGACCCTCCGCACCGATGATGACGACCGGGTTCAACGCGTGCGCTTCGGAGCGCAGTTCCGATCGTTGGGCAGGGGTGAGGGTAAGGGCGGGCATAAATGAGGGCGGAATCGCGCAAATAGACAAACGGCGCGTATTATCCGCCAAAACCAGTCCTGGCCGCCATGTTTGGCGCTACATCCGGGCGAAATTGCAACCAATTCGATGGCAAAGAACAAATTCAACCAGTCGTGGCTGCACGACCATATCAACGATCCGTACGTAAAGCTGGCGCAGCGCGAAGGCTATCGCGCCCGTGCTGCCTACAAGCTCAAAGAGATCGACGAGCAGGACAGGCTCATCAAGCCGGGTCAGGTCATCGTCGATCTTGGTGCCGCGCCCGGCAGCTGGAGCCAGTACGTACGCAACAAGCTGGCCGCCTCGCCGCGCGCCAAGGACGGCCGGATTGACGGGGCGATCGTCGCCATCGACATCCTCCCGATGGAAGCCATCGCCGACGTCACCTTCATTCAGGGTGACTTCCGAGAGGAGGACGTTTTCCGGCAACTGGAAGAAATCGTGCTGGAAGCCACCGGCGGGGGCAAAGTGGACCTTGTTTTGTCCGACATGGCCCCCAATCTCTCAGGCGTGGCGTCGGCAGACGCCGCGCGCATGGAGCACATCGCCGAGCTGGCTGTCGAATTTGCCATGGCGCACCTGAAACCTGAGGGCGCGCTGCTGATCAAATGTTTCCACGGCAGCGGCTATAGTCAGATCGTCGAGATGTTCAAGCGTCATTTCAAGATCGTGGCGCCGCGCAAGCCCAAAGCCTCCCGGGACAAATCGTCCGAGACATTCCTGTTGGGCCGCCAGCTCAAGCATCCGGGCTGACGGACGATACTCAGGAAGGGGCCGTCGGCTGGCACGGTGGTCCGTCGGTCTTGCGGGCAATCAACCCGCGGCGGTGTCCGTGCATTACAATGCCAAGCATCCCGTCAAGGCATTTCTAAAGGAGTCTCGCCTTGAATAACAACTGGTTTCAGAAGGCGGCCATCTGGCTGGTGATTGCCTTGGTGCTGTTCACCGTCTTCAAGCAGTTCGACAAGCCGCGCACCCAAGAAGGTGTGACGTACTCGCAATTCATGGACGACGCGAAGGCCGGCAAGGTCAAGCGTGTTGAAGTCCAGGGCCGCACGTTGTTGGTTACGCCCAACGAGGGCAACAAGTATTCGATCATCTCGCCGGGCGACATCTGGATGGTCGGCGACCTGATGAAGTACGGCGTGCAGGTGACCGGCAAGGCGGAAGAAGAGCAAGGTGTGCTCCTTACCGCGCTTTACTACCTCGGCCCCACGCTGCTGATCATCGTGTTCTGGTTCTACATGATGCGGCAGATGCAGGGCGGCGGGAAAGGCGGCGCCTTCTCGTTCGGCAAGTCGCGGGCGCGGTTGATCGATGAGAACAACAACAGCGTCACGTTTGCTGACGTGGCAGGCTGTGACGAATCGAAAGAAGAAGTCGTCGAACTGGTCGACTTCCTGAAAGATCCGCAGAAATTCCAGAAGCTTGGCGGGCGCATCCCGCGCGGCGTGTTGCTGGTGGGCCCCCCGGGTACCGGTAAGACGTTGCTGGCGCGCGCCATTGCCGGTGAAGCCAAGGTGCCGTTCTTCAGCATCTCCGGTTCGGATTTCGTTGAAATGTTCGTCGGCGTGGGCGCGGCCCGCGTGCGCGACATGTTCGAAAACGCCAAGAAGCAGGCGCCCTGCATCGTGTTCATCGATGAAATCGATGCAGTGGGTCGTCATCGCGGCGCTGGCATGGGCGGCGGCAACGACGAGCGCGAGCAGACTCTGAACCAGATGCTGGTCGAGATGGACGGTTTTGAGGCCAACTCTGGCGTCATCGTGATCGCGGCAACCAACCGGGCTGACGTGCTCGACAAGGCGTTGCTGCGTCCGGGCCGCTTCGATCGTCAGGTCTACGTGGGCCTGCCCGACATCCGTGGCCGCGAGCAGATTCTCAAGGTTCACATGCGCAAGGTGCCGATCGGCAACGACGTCGATGCATCGGTGCTGGCGCGTGGCACGCCGGGCTTCTCGGGCGCCGATCTGGCCAACTTGGTTAACGAAGCTGCGCTGTTTGCTGCACGCCGTAACAAGCGCGTGGTGGACATGCAGGACTTCGAGGACGCCAAGGACAAGATCTTCATGGGTCCGGAGCGCAAGTCGGCCGTCATTCGGGAAGAGGAGCGCCGCGCTACGGCGTACCACGAGTCGGGCCACGCGGTTGTCGCCAAGCTGCTGCCGAAGGCTGATCCGGTGCACAAGGTCACGATCATGCCGCGCGGCTGGGCGGGCGGTCTGACCTGGCAGCTGCCCGAGCACGACAAGCACTACGCCTACAAGGACACGATGCTCGAAGAGGTTGCGATCCTGTTCGGTGGCCGTGCCGCAGAAGAGGTGTTCCTGGGCGCGATGAGCACCGGTGCCTCAAACGACTTCGAGCGTGCCACCAAGATGGCCCGCGACATGGTGACGCGCTATGGCATGAGCGACGCGCTCGGCACCATGGTCTACGTTGATACGGAACAGGACGGCTTCTTTGGCCGCATGGCATCGAAGACGGTGTCTGAGGCAACTCAGCAGAAGGTGGATTCGGAAATTCGCCGTATCGTTGATGAACAATACGCCTTGGCGAAGGGTCTCCTCGAAGCGAATCGCGACAAGGTCGAAGCGATGACTGCGGCGCTGCTCGAGTGGGAGACCATCGACGCCGACCAAGTCAACGACATCATGGACGGCAAGCCGCCGCGCCCGCCGCGCTACGGCTCGACCGGCGGCGGTAGCACTCCTCCGGGTGGCGGTACGCCGGCTGGCGTGAGCCCTGGCAACGTGCCTGCCACGGCGTGATGACGCTCCATTAAGTTTGTCGCCTCGGGGCGGCGCGGAAGAGCCGGTGCAAGCGCACCGGCTTTTTTGTTGGCGCTTTCTGGCGTGCCTGGCGTAGCATTCCGGTCCTGCGCAGCATTTCCGTCTATCTATATCTTGTCTGTCTCCATTCCGACCACCACACACTTCCAGTGCGGACGTTTTCTTTACGCGCGTGACCGGCGCCCCCTGGTCATGGGCATTCTTAACGTTACGCCGGACTCGTTTTCCGATGGCGGGCAGCACGCCACGCGCGATGCGGCCTTGCGCCACGCAGAGCAATTGATCGCCGAAGGCGTCGACATGATCGACATCGGCGGCGAATCGAGCCGGCCTGGTGCCGAGCCGCTGAGCCTGCAAGCGGAATTGGACCGCGTGATGCCCATCGTCGAGGCGCTGCGCGATTGCGGCAAACCGCTCTCGATCGATACCTACAAGCCCGAGGTGATGCGCGCCACGCTGAATGCAGGTGCCGATCTGATCAACGATATCTGGGGCTTCCGCCGGGCGCCATTGAGGCAGTGGCCAAGGGCAATGCGGGTTTATGCGTCATGCACATGCAGCGCGATCCCGAAACGATGCAGGAAGCGCCCAGCTATGCGGATTTGATGGGCGAGGTGGAGGCTTTCCTCCGCGTGCAAACGGAGGCGCTGCTGGCCGCCGGCGTGGCGCCTGAGCGTATTTCGCTTGATCCGGGATTTGGCTTTGGCAAGACGCCGGATCACAATCTCACCATGCTCAATCGCTTGGCCGAGTTCGAGCGGATCGGTCTGCCGCTGCTGGCCGGGTTGTCGCGCAAATCGACGCTGGGCGCCGTGCTGGGCGGCAAACCGCCTGCCGAACGCATCACGGTCAGTGTGGCGGCAGCGCTGCTGGCCGTGGAGCGGGGCGCGTTCATCGTACGGGTGCACGACGTACAGCCGACCGTGGAAGCGATCCAACTCTGGTGGGCCATGCGTCATGAGCGCGTAAATCCCCCACTGGACTGACAGCCGCCCCAGCCTCACGCGGCTGGGGGTCAAGCGAACAGAGGATTGCCCGGCGATGGCCGGCGCCTTACAAACAACAAAGAAAGAAACATTCTCCAGGAGAGACTCCCAATGTCCAGGAAGTATTTCGGCACCGACGGCATCCGGGGGCGTGTCGGTGAAAGCCCGATCACGCCGGATTTCGTGTTGCGTCTGGGTTATGCCGCCGGTCGCGTGCTGGCGCACGGCGGTGAAGCGCATGGCCACGGCCGTCCCACCGTGCTGATCGGCAAGGACACGCGCCTGTCGGGTTACATGCTGGAAGCCGCGCTGGAAGCGGGCTTTACGGCAGCCGGCGTTGATGTGCTGATGAGCG
>NZ_JAPNUG010000012.1:0-43582 GCF_036631435.1 Ralstonia sp. 1B3
TACGGCCCCTTCCCCGGCGCTGAAAACGTAGGCGGCGTGACCTACGACGGTCAGCACGTCTGGTTTGCTGCCGGCGGCCAGTTAAAGGAACTCGACCCCGAGAGCGGCCAGACGCAGCGCTCCATCGACGTGCCCGCTCATGCCGGTACCGCGTTCGACGGGCGCCACCTGTTCCAGATTGCCGAAGACCGCATTCAGAAGATCGACCCGCAAACCGGCACCGTGCTCGCCACGATTCCAGCGCCCGGTGCGGGCGGAGACTCAGGCCTCGCCTGGGCCGAAGGCACGCTGTGGGTCGGTCATTACCGCGAGCGCAAGATTCGCCAGATCGATCCGGACACCGGCAAGGTGCTGCGCACCATCGAATCCAACCGCTTCGTGACCGGCGTCACCTGGGTCGACGGAGAACTCTGGCACGCGACGTGGGAAGGCGATACGAGCGAGCTGCGCCACATTGATCCGCAAACCGGTGAAGTGCTGGAGCAGCTTGATATGCCGGCCGGCATCACTGTGTCGGGGCTGGAATCGAACGGTGCCGATCAGTTCTTTTGCGGCGGCGGCACCACGGGGAAGATTCGCGCGGTACGGCGGCCCCGCAAGCAGGCGGCATAGGCGAGCCGTGGCGCATGCGTTTAGCCGAAAAACCCCGCGATGCGGGGTTTTCTTGGCAGATGAACGACCGATCAGATCGCTTCGATCTTCGTGGCAGCCGGGCCCTTCTGGCCAACGCCTGCAACGTAGCGAACCTTCTGGCCCTCTTGGAGGGACTTGAACCCGCTGCCCTGAACTTCAGAGAAGTGAGCGAAGAGATCGTTGCCGCCTGCGTCCGGGGTGATGAAGCCGAAGCCCTTGGAGTCGTTGAACCACTTTACTGTGCCGGTTTCCATGTTGGATATCCTAAAAAGTTCTGTATGAGCCTGTGCTCACCAGGCACGACAATCAAGGAAGAAACATGGAGCAAAGGAAGTACCGCGTGGCGTGACGACCCAGAACATCGGAGTAACTGCTTGAAGATCCTGCGGGGATTGGTTCTACAGGTGTTCCGTGGATGTGTCAACAAATATTACATAGCGCGCCGCCGTCGGCCGTCCCGGCGCAGATGCTGGACAGAAAAAGCCCGCGTCATGCGGGCTTCTTTCCACTTGGGGAGAAAACCTCACTCCCACTCAATCGTCGCAGGCGGCTTGCCCGACACGTCGTACACGACGCGGCTCAAACCACGCACTTCATTGATGATGCGGTTCGACACGCGGCCCAGCAGCGTGTACGGCAGATGCGCCCAATGTGCGGTCATGAAGTCGGTGGTCTGCACGGCACGCAGCGCCGTCACGTAGTCATACGTGCGGCCATCACCCATCACGCCGACGGACTTGATCGGCAGGAACACCGCAAACGCCTGGCTGGTCAGGTCGTACCAGCTCTTGCCCACATCGCCTTCGCCGCAGAGGCCAGCGGCAGCGTCCTGCGCCGTGGCCTTGGTACCGCGCAGCTCTTCGATGAAAATGGCGTCGGCACGGCGCAGCAGGTCTGCATATTCGCGCTTGACCTCGCCCAGAATACGCACGCCCAGGCCCGGCCCCGGGAACGGATGGCGATAGACCATTTCGTGCGGCAGGCCCAGCGCCACGCCCAGCTCGCGCACTTCATCCTTGAACAGGTCGCGCAGCGGTTCGAGCAACTTCAGGCCGAGCGTTTCCGGCAGGCCGCCCACGTTGTGGTGGCTCTTGATCGTCGTTGCCTTCTTGGTCTTGGTGCCGCCCGATTCCACCACGTCCGGGTAGATCGTGCCCTGCGCCAGCCACTTGGCGTTGCTGAGTTTCTTGGCTTCGGCCTGGAACACCTCAACGAACTCGCGGCCGATGATCTTGCGCTTGGCTTCAGGGTCCGTCACACCGGCCAGATGGCCGAGGAACTGCTCAGACGCGTCCACGTGCACGACCTTGGCGTGCAGGCGGCCGGCGAACATGTCCATCACCATCTTGCCTTCGTCCAGGCGCAGCAGGCCGTGGTCGACGAACACGCAGGTCAGCTGGTCACCGATCGCGCGGTGAATGAGCGCCGCCGCCACCGACGAATCGACGCCGCCCGACAGGCCAAGGATCACCTCCTCATCGCCCACCTGCTCGCGGATGCGCTTGACGGCTTCCTCGATGTGGTCGCGCATGATCCAGTCTGGCTTGGCACCGGCGATCTCCAGCACGAAGCGCTCGAGCATCGCGCGGCCCTGCACGGTGTGCGTGACTTCCGGGTGGAACTGCACGGCGTAGTAGCCACGCGCCTCGTCGGCCATGCCGGCGATGGGGCAGCTTGGCGTCGAGGCCAGCAGCTTGAAGCCCGGGGGCAGCTCGGCCACCTTGTCGCCGTGGCTCATCCACACCTTGAGCATGCCGTGACCTTCCGGCGTAGCGAAATCCTGGATGTCCTTGAGCAGGCGGGTGTGGCCATGCGCGCGCACTTCGGCGTAACCGAATTCGCGGTGGTCGCTCCACTCCACCTTGCCGCCCAGCTGCACGGCCATGGTCTGCATGCCGTAGCAGATGCCCAGCACCGGCACGCCCAGGTCCCACACGGCCTGCGGAGCGCGCAGCTGATGGTCTTCGTAGGTGCTGGCGTGGCTGCCGGACAGGATGATCGCCTTGGGCGCGAACTCGCGCACGAAGGCGTCGGACACGTCGTTCGGATGGATCTCGCAATAGACGTGTGCTTCACGCACGCGCCGCGCAATCAGTTGCGTGACCTGCGAGCCGAAATCAAGAATGAGGACTTTGTCGTGCATGTTGTGGAGGAATGGAATCGGCAATCGTGTCGACTTCAGTGCCGGGGCCGTAGCCCGGAGGCGGCATGTAGCCAGGTTCTTTGCGTTGCGCCTTTTCTGCGCGTTCGCGTTCGCGCGCGGCCGCGGCATCTTCACGGGCCTTCTGCGCGCGCACGCGCTCATGGGTGCGCACACGGCGCGAGGCGGGAATCTGCACTGCGGAAAACGCCGCGAGCACCGCGGCAAACGTCGGCAGCCAGATGCGGCCTGCGCCGTCCACCGGCAGGTGGAAGAACAGCAACCAGGCGATCACCAGCACGGCGACCGCCAGGTTCACATGACCGACCACCTGCGCCACGGCGGTCGTCAGTTGACCGTTGACGGTGGCGTGCCACAGCAGCCAAGCCACGCCAATCAGCGTGACGCCGAGCAGCTGACCGTACATCGCAGGCTCCGGCTGCGGCAATTGCAGCGCGCCGAAGATGGACGTCATCGGTGAAGCCAGCAGGACGAGACCGACGCACAGTGCGACAGCCGCATCCAGAAACAGAACGAGTCGCAAAAGCGCTTTCATCATCGTCTCCAGTTGCGGGCGGCCGCCCGTGCTTCGGCCGCCGGTTGATTCAGCCGGAGCGCCCGCGCACCCCGGCGGCAGTACTGCTTGCCTTCTATCTTGTTTGCGAAGATCGACAAGCGATCAGTCGCGGTGATAGTTCGGCGCTTCCTTCGTGATCTGCACGTCGTGCACGTGCGATTCGTTCATGCCGGCAGCGGTGATCTCGACAAACTGCGCCTTCTCGTGCCATTCGGCAATCGAGGCGCAACCGCAGTAGCCCATCGACGAGCGAACGCCGCCAGTGAGTTGATGCACGATCGGCAATGCGGAGCCCTTGTAAGGCACCCGGCCCTCGATACCTTCGGGCACCAGCTTGTCGACGTTGGCGGTGTTGTCTTCCTGGAAGTAACGGTCGGCAGCGCCGTCCTTCATCGCGCCCACCGAGCCCATGCCGCGGTAGCTCTTGTACGAGCGACCCTGGAACAGGAACACCTCACCCGGCGATTCGTCCGTACCGGCAAACATGCCGCCCATCATCACGGTGTGTGCGCCGGCAGCCAGCGCCTTGGCGACGTCGCCCGAGTAGCGGATACCGCCGTCGGCGATCAGGGGAACGCCGGTGCCCTTCAGTGCCTCGGCCACATTGGACACGGCAAAGATTTGCGGCACGCCCACGCCAGCAACGATCCGCGTCGTGCAGATCGAGCCCGGGCCGATACCGACCTTGACGCCATCCGCACCGTGGTCGACCAGGGCCTTGGCCGCGTCGCCCGTGGCGATGTTGCCGCCAATCACCTGCACTTGCGGGTAGTTGTCCTTGATCCAGCGCACGCGGCTCAGCACGCCCTGGCTGTGACCGTGCGCGGTGTCCACCACGATCACGTCCACGCCGGCCTTGACCAGCAAGTCGATACGCAGATCGTTATCCGGGCCCACGCCCACCGCCGCACCCACGCGCAGCGAACCGCGCTCGTCCTTCGACGCCAGCGGGTATTCGGTGGCCTTCTGGATGTCCTTGACGGTGATCAGGCCGCGCAGCTCGAAAGCCTCGCCCACCACCAGCACACGCTCCAGGCGGTGCTTGTTCATCAGGCGCTTGGCCTCTTCCAGCGAGGCGCCTTCCTTGACGGTGACGAGCTTCTCGCTCGGCGTCATCTTGGCGCGCACCGGGGCGTCCAGTTCCTCTTCGAAACGCAGATCGCGGTTGGTGATGATGCCCACAACCTTCTTGCCTTCCAGCACCGGGAAGCCCGAAATGCCGTGCTGGGCCGACAGCGCCATCACGTCGCGGATCTTCATGTCCGGACCGATGGTGATCGGGTCACGCAGCACGCCCGATTCAAAGCGCTTGACCTTGGCGACTTCGCGCGCCTGTTCTTCCGGCTTCAGGTTCTTGTGGACGATACCGATGCCACCTTGCTGCGCCATGGCGATGGCGAGCCGCGCTTCCGTGACCGTATCCATGGCGGCGGAGACGAGCGGAATGGCGAGTTCGATCGAACGGGTGAGCTTGGTGCGAAGGGACGTATCGCGGGGCAGGACGGCCGAGTAGGCCGGGACGAGCAGCACATCATCGAACGTGAGTGCTTTCTGGACAAGACGCATAGCAATTTCCTCTAGGCGCAAAATCGGATTATACGGGAATTCGCCCCACGGTTGTAGAGACCCGTGCTATGCTCGATAAATTTTTCTTCGCGCACGCACCTCCAGCGCCCTGCGCCGCCAGCGGCCGCGCCGAATCAGCCTCGCGAGTGTTCGAATGGGAATTGGCGTATTGTGCGCCCTGCTGGCCGGGGCGAAGTGGGGCATGGTCTTTATTGCGCCCCGCGCGCTGCCCGCCTTTTCACCGTGGGAACTGACCCTCGGCCGGTACCTCGCCTACGGCCTCATCGCCGCCATTGCGGCCGGCCCGATCCTCCCCCGCATTGCCCGCAAGATAACGCGCGCCGATTGCCTGGCGCTCGTCCGGCAATCCTGCAGCGGCAACCTTGTCTATTACGTACTTCTGGCCTTCGCCGTGCAACTGGCCGGAGTCGCGCCCACCTCGCTGATCATCGGCATCTTGCCCATCACCGTCACGGTTCTGGGGCGGCGCGACCACGGCGCTGTGCCGCTTTCCCGGCTGATCTGGCCGCTTCTCGTGGTAGCTGCCGGCATTGTCTGCATCAATGTCGACCTGTTTGGACATCAGGCCACGGCCGCGGCGGCCAATGTCCGGCCGATCTGGCAGCGCATTGCCGGCATCGTCTGTGCGGCCGGCGCGCTGTGCAGCTGGACGTGGTACGCCGTCGACAACGCCCGCTACCTGCAGCGCAATCCGCATTTTTCCAGCAACGAATGGTCTGCCCTATATGGCATTTCGAGCGGCATTCTGTCGGCAGCGTTGATCACGGTGGCTCTGCTCACGGTCGGCACAGCATGGATGAGCGCCGGCGGACGTATCTGGGGCACGTTCTGGGCGGTCAATGCGGCCGTGGCGCTCGGCGCGTCGCTGATCGGCAACAACCTGTGGAACATCGCCTCGCGGCGGCTGCCGCTCACGCTGTCGGGCCAGATGATCGTGTTCGAGACGCTGTTTGCGCTGGCATATGGCTTTGTGTACGACAGCCGCTGGCCACGCCCGCTTGAGATCGCCGCAATCGCCTTGCTGATCCTGGGCGTCGGCTGGTCGGTGCGCTTGCATGCCAACGACAAGTCTGCATAAACTGGGCGCCTTGCCGGGGGCGAGTCGACAGGCCGAGCCAGGCCGTCGGCGTAGATTGGCGAGTGGCGATCACGCCACCGGGCTCCCGTGCGCGTCGAGGGGCCGTCGTCGGGTCGGCCAGCGCGCCGTCGGCAGTCCACGAACGAGAACTCCATGAAACGACTGCACGTCCTGTTGCCTGCCACTGCGGCCCTGATCGCCCTTGCCTGCCCGGTTGCCCAGGCGCAATGGGCCTGGCAATGGCGCGACGACAAGGGCCACATGGTCTACAGCGACGCTGCACCGCCGCCGTCGGTGCCGCCCAGCCGCATCATCCGCAACCCGAACAGCCGCACGGCCACGGCCTATGAAGCGCTGTCCGCACCTGCCTCGGGCGTCAAGGCGGCAGACCCGAACGCAGCCGCGAAACCCCGCCAGCCGGCCTCCGGCGTCGCCGCGTCCAACCCAGACGAAGAATTGCGCAAGCGCATGGCCGACCGCGCCAAGAAGGAACAGGACGAGGCCAAGCAGGCGGAGCAGGCCCAGCGCAAACAGGCAGAATGCCAGCGCCTTCGCGCCGACACCGCCTACCTCCAGGGCGGTCGCCGCTATGCCACGCCGCAGCCGGATGGGTCGCTTTCGTATATGGATGACAACCAGCGCGCCCAGGCCATTCAGCGCAACCAGGCCGTGCTGGACCAGAACTGCGGCTAAGACTAAGACTTACTCGAGGACGTCGTCTTTGGGCGGCGCCTCGTTGCGCAGCCACTTCAGCCCTTCGCGCGTGCCCGTGGCCCGCACCTTCTGCACACGCCGCCGGCGTGCGGTCTTCGGATCGGCGATCAGCGGACCCAGGATTTCCACCCGGTCACGCGCATGCAATGCGGCATCGGGGGTCTTGCGCTTGCCGTAAACACCCAGCCGGCAGGTCTCGATCGTCAGATCCACGCCGCTGAGCAAGCCGGACGCCCGCACGGCGTCGGCCACCGTCGCCTGCGCCGGCACTTGCACGTTGACAAGCCGCGGCGGCGTGACCGTCGCCAGGCAGACCATCACGTCAATCACGGAATTGGGTTCAGGACTCGCCATACACAGCCTCGGCGCGTTTGACGAATGAGTCGACGAAGGTGTTGGCGATCATGCTGAACACCGGGCCGATGAGCTTTTCCAGAATCACACTGGAAAACTCGTAATGCAGGTGGAAATTGATCTTGCAGGCATCCGCGCGCAGCGGCGTGAAGATCCAGAAACCGGTGAACGACTTGAAAGGCCCGTCTGCGAACGTCATATCGATGCGGGTGGGCCGCGTTTGCACGTTGCGCGTGCGAAAGAATTGATGGATGCCCTTGAAGGCGATATCGACACGCGCGTCGAGTGACGTTTCCGTCTGCTCGTAGATTTCCACGCCGCCGCACCAGGGCAGAAAGTTCGGATAGTCCTTGACGTCGGTGACCAGGTCGAACATCTGTTCGGCCGAGTAGCCAATCAACACGGTTTTTTCAACGTCTGCCATGCGTCATCCGAAAGCTTTGCGCGCCGCGCCCCGGTTGGGATTGCGGCGGATTTGTTAAACTCGCCATTTTATCGCAGCGCATGCAGGGATCATCACCCCAATGCGCGCACCGCATATTCCAACGTATGACCATCGCCGACAACAAGAAGGCCTTCTTCGATTACTTCATCGAGGAGCGCTACGAGGCAGGCATGGCTCTCGAGGGCTGGGAGGTGAAAGCCATCCGAGCCAACCGTGCGCAGATCAAGGAAGGCTACGTCGTCATTCGTAACGCCGAGCTGTTCCTGATCGGGGCCCATATCAACCCGCTGCAATCGGCCTCCACGCATGTCAATCCAGACCCCGTGCGCACGCGCAAACTGCTGCTGCACGCCGAAGAGATCAGGAAGCTCATCGGCAAGGTGGAGCAGCGCGGCTACGCTCGTGCCGCTCAACCTGCACTACACGCGCGGCCGCGTGAAATGCGAAATCGGCTTGGCGAAGGGCAAGCTCTTCGACAAGCGCGAAACCGAAAAGGACCGCGACTGGCAGCGCGAAAAAGCGCGCCTCATGCGCGAGAAGGCCTGAGCCCTCGCGCTTGCCGACCTTTACGCGCTCGGCCGCTGCTGCTTCACAATCGTCAACGCTGACGCAATCATCGTGCTCAGGTCGCCCATGTTGCCCGGCACGATGAGCGTGTTGCCCTGCTTGGCCAGGTTGCCGAACGCGCTCACATACTCTTCCGCCACTTTCAGGTTAACGGCATCGACACCACCCTCGGTGCGAATGGCCTGACCGATCTTCTGGATCGCCTGTGCGTTGGCTTCGGCCACCGCCAGAATCGCCGCCGCCTCACCCTGCGCCTTGTTGATGG
The DNA here is from genome assembly GCF_036631435.1 of Ralstonia sp. 1B3. Classification (NCBI taxonomy): domain Bacteria; kingdom Pseudomonadati; phylum Pseudomonadota; class Betaproteobacteria; order Burkholderiales; family Burkholderiaceae; genus Ralstonia; species Ralstonia sp. 1B3. The sequence goes on from NZ_JAPNUG010000012.1 coordinate 8,361, forward strand.
CAGCCTGCTTTTCACCTTCGGATTTCTGGATGGCAGCCTCGCGCGCACCAGATGCCAGGTTGATCTGCTCCTGACGTTTACCCTCCGATGCGGCGATGAGCGCACGCTTTTCGCGCTCGGCCGTAATCTGCGCCTGCATGGCATGCAGGATTTCCTTCGGCGGGGTTAGATCCTTGATCTCGTAACGCAGCACCTTCACGCCCCAGTTCGATGCCGCCTCATCCAGCGCATTGACGACGCTGTGGTTGATGAAGTCACGCTCTTCAAACGTCTTGTCCAGTTCCAGCTTGCCGACCACCGAGCGCAGCGTCGTCTGCGCGAGCTGCGTGATGGCGATCACGAAATTGCTGGAGCCATACGATGCCCGCATCGGGTCGGTCACCTGGAAATACAGGATGCCGTCCACCTGCAGTTGCGTGTTGTCCTTGGTGATGCAAATCTGGCTCGGCACGTCGAGCGGGATTTCCTTGAGCACGTGCTTGTAGGCCACGCGATCGACAAAGGGCAGCACGATGTTGAGCCCCGGCGAGAGCGTCGCGTGATACTTGCCCAGCCGCTCCAGAATCCAGGCGTGCTGTTGCGGCACGATCTTGATGCCTTGCGCGATGAGCACGATGGCGGCAAACAGGACGATGATCGCGAGAGTCCCCAGCTCGAACATAGAACCTCCGTGGTTGAGCTTGTTGGTTGTTTTGAGTGCGATGTGCGTGTTATTTGGGCGCGACGACGAGCACGTTGCCGCGCACTTCGACGATCCGGAACTCGCCACCTGTGGCGGGCGCGTGCGGTGCAAGTTCGACATCCCAGGCGGCGCCGCGATACTGCACGCGCGCGCGCGCTCCGGCGACCAGGCGTCGACGCGCAGGGTCTCGCCGATATCCAGATTGACGTTGCGATTACGGGCGGCGTTCTCGCGCGTCGCCCGCCCGTAGCGCGTGCGCCGCAGCCCGACGATGCCAAACACCGCCACGATGGCGGCCACGATGGCCTGCGCAGGAAATGCGAGGCCGATCAGCGCAGCAAGGCCGCCGGCAATCAGCCCAATCGCCACCATCAGCAGATAGAAGGTCCCCGTCATCAGCTCGCCGATGACGAGCAGCACGGCCAGAGAAAACCAGACGGTCTGAGCCGACATACTCCCTCTCCCTGAATCCCATAAAAAACCCCGCGACGCTGTTCGTCTGCGGGGGCATGTCGCTCGGCCCCCGCCAGCACTGGACGCCGCCGGGCACTTCGCGTTCTTGTTGGCGCGCACCCGTCAGGATACGCGCCTTGTCTTACGACATTCGTTGTAACGCTCTAGTTCAAGCTCAAGCCGAACCGAGCTTCTGCCATGTGTCGACCACCGAATCCGGGTTCAGCGAGATTGACGAGATGCCTTCCTTCGCCAGCCACTCGGCAAAATCCGGGTGATCGGACGGGCCCTGACCGCAGATGCCGACGTACTTGTTCATCGACAGCGCCGTGGAGATGGCGCGCTGCAGCATGAACTTGACCGCCGGATCGCGCTCATCGAAGTCCTTGGCCAGCAGTTCCATGCCGGAGTCGCGGTCCAGACCGAGCGTGAGCTGCGTCAGGTCGTTCGAACCGATCGAGAAACCGTCGAAGTACTGCAGGAACTGTTCGGCCAGGATCGCGTTGGACGGCACTTCGCACATCATGATCAGACGCAGGCCGTTCTCGCCGCGCTTCAGGCCGTACTTGGCCAGCAGCTCGACAACCTTCTCGGCCTGGCCCAGCGTACGCACGAACGGCACCATCACTTCGACGTTGGTCAGGCCCATCTCGTCGCGCACGCGCTTCATGGCACGGCACTCCATCTCGAAGGCTTCGGCAAAGTCTTCGGCGATGTAGCGCGAGGCGCCGCGGAAGCCCAGCATCGGGTTTTCTTCGTCCGGCTCGTAGCGCGAACCGCCGATCAGCTTCTTGTACTCGTTGGACTTGAAGTCCGACAGGCGCACGATCACGGGCTTCGGATAGAACGCCGCCGCGATGGTGGCGATGCCCTCGGCCAGCTTGTCGACGTAGAACGCGCGCGGGCTGGCATGGCCACGGGCCACGCTTTCCACGGCCTTCTTCAGATCGCTGTCGACCTGCGGGTAGTCGAGAATCGCCTTCGGGTGAACGCCGATGTTGTTGTTGATGATGAATTCCAGACGGGCCAGGCCCACGCCGCCGTTCGGAATCTGGCAGAAATCGAACGCCAGCTGCGGATTGCCGACGTTCATCATGATCTTGGTGCTGATCGTCGGCATTTCGCCGCGCTGGACTTCCGTGATTTCGGTTTCCAGCAGACCGTCGTAGATCTTGCCTTCGTCGCCTTCGGCGCACGAGACCGTCACGAGCGTGCCGTCCTTCAGCAGGTCGGTCGCATCGCCGCAGCCGACCACCGCCGGCACACCCAGCTCACGTGCGATGATGGCCGCGTGGCAGGTACGACCGCCGCGGTTCGTGACGATGGCCGAGGCGCGCTTCATCACCGGTTCCCAGTTCGGGTCGGTCATGTCGGCAACCAGCACGTCACCCGGCTGCACACGTTCCATTTCAGCCGGATCGTTGATCACGCGCACCGGGCCCGTTCCGATCTTCTGGCCAATGGCGCGGCCGGTGGTCAGCACCGGCGCCGAGCCCTTCAGGCGGAAACGCTGCTCGACCTTGCCGTGTGCCTGGCTCTTCACCGTCTCCGGGCGGGCCTGGAGGATGTAGATCTTGCCGTCCTTGCCGTCCTTGCCCCACTCGATGTCCATCGGGCGGCCGTAGTGCTTTTCGATGATGACGGCGTACTTCGCCAGCTCTGCCACGTCGGCATCGTTGATGGAGTAACGGTTGCGGAGTTCGCCCGGCACGTCGACGGTCTTCACGCGGCCTTCTTCGCCCGGCGCGGTGAATTCCATCTTGATCAGCTTCGAGCCGATCGAGCGGCGGATGATCGGGTACTTGCCGGCGGCCAGCGTCGGCTTGAAGACGTAGAACTCGTCCGGGTTCACGGCGCCCTGCACCACCGTTTCGCCCAGGCCGTAGCTGGAGGTGATGAAAACGACATCCTGGAAGCCCGATTCGGTGTCGATGGTGAACATCACGCCCGAGGCGCCGCAGTCCGAGCGGACCATGCGCTGGATACCGGCCGACAGGGCGACCACGTCATGGGCGAAGCCCTTGTGCACTCGGTACGAAATCGCGCGGTCGTTGTACAGCGAGGCGAACACGTGCTTGATCTTGTCGAGCACGTCGTCGATGCCGAGCACGTTGAGATAGCTCTCTTGCTGGCCGGCAAACGAAGCGTCCGGCAGGTCTTCCGCCGTGGCCGAGGAGCGCACGGCGAACGATGCCTCGGCGCCTTCGCGGGCGGACACGCGAGCATACGACTCGCGAATCTCCTGCTCCAGACGCGGCTGGAACGGCGCGGTGGCGACCCATTCGCGGATCTCCTTGCCGGCGACAGCCAGCGCCTTGACGTCATCGACGTCGAGGCTGGCCAGACGCTGCGAGATGCGCTCGGTCAGGTTGTTGTGTGCAAGGAAATCGCGGAACGCCAGTGCCGTGGTGGCAAAACCGCCCGGAACGCGCACGCCGGCGCCATCCAGCTGGGAGATCATCTCGCCCAACGAAGCATTTTTACCGCCGACGACCTCGACATCGGTCATCCGCAATTGCTCGAACGGCAGCACATAGGCGCCGTCTTGCGACAGGTTAGTCATACAAGCCCCTAAACTAAGTGAAAAACCGGTCGGATCCGCACGGGGCTTTCTTCTTGTCGTCTGGCCGTACGAATCGCTTGGCTAAATCATCCGGAAGCCATGCCAGGATTGCCGCTGCGGCAGCGCCCGACAGGCGATTGGCCCGAATTGCTTAGCTAAACGATCGCCGCTATTCTACCGTGCCGCAGCACGATTTCCTGCCGGCGTGCTGGAAAAACCCCTCGTTTTCGATGACCGACCTCGCCTCCGCATCTCCCAACCGGACACCTTTCCGGACCGTTTTCATCGTGTCGGATGGCACCGGGATCACCGCAGAAACCTTCAGCCACTCGATCCTGGCGCAGTTTGAGATGAAATTCCGCCAGGTGCGGATTCCGTTTGTCGACACGATCGACAAGGCGCATGTTGCGGTCGCCAAGATCAACGAGGCGTTTCACGTCGAAGGGGTGAGGCCGATCGTCTTCACCACGTTGGTGGATGCCGAGGCAAACGAGATCGTCCATCGGGCCAAGGCCACCATCCTGGACATGTTCCAGACCTTCATCGAGCCGCTCGAGAGGGAGCTGAACCTCAAGTCCACGCATGCCATCGGGCGTTTTCACCAGAACGCCGACACCGAGGCGTACAAAAACCGCATCGAAGCGATCAATTTTTCACTTGCCCACGATGACGGCCAGTCACACAAGAACCTGGCCGAGGCAGATGTGATTTTGGTGGGGGTATCGCGCAGCGGCAAGACGCCGACCAGCCTGTACCTGGCGATGCAATATGGCGTGAAATCGGCCAACTACCCGCTCATTCCGGATGATTTCGAGCGCGGCAAGCTCCCCACCGTGCTGTACGACTACAAGAGCAAGATTTTCGGGCTGTCGATCGACCCTCAGCGCCTGTCGGAAATCCGCAATGAACGTCGCCCAGGCAGCAAATACGCCGCGCTGGAAAATTGCCGCTACGAGATCAACGAGGCCGAAGCGATGATGCGGCGCGAGGGCATCAAGTGGCTGTCGTCAACGCACAAGTCGATCGAGGAAATTGCCACGACGATCCTGCAGGACATCAAGATGGAGCACGGCAACTACTGAGCGTAGGACGCCAAAGCACAAGCAAAACGGCCGGCATTGCACCGGCCGTTTTGCTTTTCTGTGCCGGTCAGGCGCGATCGCGCACCCAGTTGCCGCCGTGCGCCGCAGCTTGCGCGGCTGGCGATGTTTCCAGATAGGCCAGCGCCTGTTCGGTCGAGCCTTCGTGATGCGGCGTATAGCTGGGCCGGAAGTAGCGCAGCGCGGCTCCCAGCATTTTCCAGAACGAGGGCAGGCAGTTACGCCGCGAGCCATGCCACCAGCCGCGGATGAAGCCGGGAAACCTGCCCGCGTCCGGATCGCGCTTGTACATGAAACGGAAGCCGGTCATCAGGAAATACAGCAGTAGCAGGATCGTGGTCAGCATGTGGAAGCAGCGCTCGAGATACGTGCCGCCCATGTGGCGGAAGATGTCGAACGCGACGGTACGGTGCTCGACTTCCTCCGCGCCGTGCCAGCGCAACAGGTCCAGCATGACGGGATCGGCGCGGGCCGCGTCCAGCCCCTTTGCGTTGAGGACCCAGTTGCCCAGATAGCCGAAAAAGTGCTCGAGCGCGGCGATGATGCCGAGTTGCTGCCGCAGCCAGAAGCGCGTGTGGCCGATCTTCAGACCGAGCGGCTGTTCGCCGAGCACCTTGGAGAACAGCCAGTCGAGCCGCTTCGTGAAAGGCTGGGTATCGATGCCGTGGTCTTTGTAGTAATGCGTCAGCACGCCGCCATGCGAGCGCGAATGGACCGCCTCCTGGCGCAGAAAGCCTTCGGCGTCGGCGCGCAGCTTCGCGTCGGTAATCAGCGGCAGCGCCTTGTTGTAGACGCGGCAGAACCACAATTCGCCGGCGGGAAACAACAGATTCAGGATGTTGATGATGTGCGTGCTGGACGGATCGCCAGGAATCCACTGGATGGGCGTGTCCTTCCAGTCGAAACGGACGTGGCGGGCCTTGATGAAGTAATCGGGCGCGGTCATGGTGGTCTCCTGATGTTCTTGTCGGCGCGGGTTCAATGCCCGGCCATGCTCACGCGCGCGATCAGCCGGCTGAGCCATTGCGCATAGCGCGAGATGAAGCGTGACGAATGCGCCTCGATACCGATCGTGACAACGGGCTTGTTGTGCTGAATCGCGCCAAGCATCGCTTTCGCGACGGTCTCGGGCTTGAGGCCACGCAGCTGGTAGAGCTTCGTCGCGCGGGCGCGCAGCTGCGCCTGCTGTGCCTCGGTTGTGCCGGTGTAGACCGTGGAGGCCATGATTCCTGTCTCGGCAAAACCCGGACAGATCGCTGACACGCCAATGCCCTGCCCGGCCAGCTCTCCGCGCATGCATTCGGACAGCATCAGCACCGCGGCCTTTGTCGTCGCATAGGCGGCAAGATCACGCGATGGCGCAAAGGCCGCTGCCGATGCGGTGTTCAGGATGTGCCCGCCCTGCCCGCGCGCCGCCATTTGCTTGGCGAACAGCCGGGCGCCGTGAATCACCCCCACACGTTCACGTGCAGGATGCGTTGCCAATCGCGCTCGGACGTATCGACAATGCCGCCCGCCATGCCGATGCCCGCGTTGTTGACGACGATGTCGGCGCCGCCCAGTTCCTTGCCGACCCAATCGACCAACGCGTCCATCTGCCCGGCGTTGCCGACGTCGACAGTACGCGCCCACGCCTTGCCGCCGGTGAGGCGGATCAGCTTGGCGGTGCGCTCTGCGTCTTCAGCACGAATGTCGACGGCGACAATGGCTGCGCCTTGCTCGGCGAATTCCAGTGCCGCGCAACGACCGATACCGCTGCCAGCCCCGGTGATGACGGCGAGCTTGCCGGAAAGCGGTTTGCGCTCGCCATGCTGACGCGCGCGCTGCAGTGCTTCGGATTCCGGCTTGCCCTCAGCGTGCTCGATCAGCTCGCGCGCCATCTCGGCCATGCGCGCGGCATGCGTGACCGGCAGCCAGTGCCGAGCCACAACTTCGCGGCGCCAATACTGCGGCACCCAGCGCGAGAGATCTTCGGACAACGCGGGGCTGACGTACTTGTCCAGCGTCGGCACGATCACCTGCACCGGCGCATGTGCGACACGCTTGCGCGGCGTGAACAGGCTGCGAATGAAGTTGGCGCGATACAGCGACACACCGTGCACGCCATCGGCCGTCTGCGTGGCGCGCGGCACGATGGCGGTCTTCTCGACACGGCGCAGCACACGCGGCCACGCGCGCCCCAGCCACAGGCGCCAGCTCAGTTCCGGCACGATGGGCAGATGGAACAGCAGCACGTACCACGAGCGCACGAGCTGCCCCAGCATCTTGCCCAGCGACGACGGCGTCGGACGCAGCAGTCGCGCGCGCATCCAATGCCCGACGTGGTCCAGGCACGGCCCCGAGCACGACGTGTATGACGCGATGCGCCCGCGCAGGCGCGCCTCCGTCACGAATTCCCACGACTGGATCGAACCCCAATCGTGCGCGATCAGGTGTACGGGCTTACCGGGGCTCAGCGCATCGATCACGGCGATGAAGTCGTCGGTCAACCGCGCGAAGGTGTAATTGCGCATCCCGCTGGGCGAACTCGACCGGCCTGCACCCCGCACGTCGTAGGCAACGACGTAGTAGTCGCGCGCGAGCAGCGGTGCCATCTCGTGCCAGACCTCGCTGTTGTCGGGATAGCCGTGCACCAGCACGACGGTCGGATGCGCCGGGTTGCCCCACGTTTTGACGGCGAGCGCGACGCTGCCGGACTGCACCATCCGCTCCGAATAGTCGTTGGGCGAAACCGCTGCGGGCGATTCGAACAACGCCAGCGGGGCCTCTTCAAGAAGCGTTTTCATCTGGGCCTCCGCGTGCGTCAGGCGGCGCGTTGCTGCGCGAGCTGACGCTGCTGCCAGCGGCGCACGTGCGGCAGATCGTCGTCGAGCCAGTAGGCGTCGTCTTCGGTGATGACGAGCAGTTCCTCGAACTTGGCCCCGACGCCGTGGAAACCCAGGTGCGGCTCGACGGCCCACAGGCCTGGCACCGGCGCGTGTTCGGATCGACGATCGATCGACCACAGCGGCGACCACCCTTCCTGCTTGCCGCTGCGCACCTGGTCAAGGATCAGGTTGCGCGTGGCGTTCAGCCCGAAACGCGCAACGAAACGCGGCTTCGATGGGCTGTCGAGCTTGGCCACGCGATGCGCCAGCACTTTGAACGGATACGCCTTGTGACGCGGCTCCACGCCCTGCTTCATGCAAAGTTGGTCCACCGCACGGGCCACATCGGCCATCGATCGACGCTCGCGGATCAAGCGCACGATCAACTCACGATGCGCCATCAGGTCGTCCTGCAGCTGCTCGAGGATGGCGTTTTCTCCGAGACACGTGGCATAACCGACATCGGCGATCACGCCATTACGCACGGGCGCCACGTCGAGAATGACCGGCATGTTCTCTTCCAACCGCCGCGACGACGGAAAGAACGCCAGGTTGAAGCCGGCCATATGCGTCAGGCCCGAAAAGCCCTGGAACGCGGTGCGGTCGCCAAACCACGCGAACGGCTTGTGCAGCCAGTCATGGACGCCGCGATCGCCAAGCCACTCGGTGAGCAGCTTGGCCGCGTCCTTCTCGGTCATGCCGGGGCGCAGCATGCCGCCGACGGCTTCGACGCACGCGTAAGCGAGCTGCTGGATTTCGCGAAACTGGGCGAGTTCGTCGACATGGACGCGCGCCAGGGTGGGGTTCGGCATGCCGGTCTCCTTGAGTCTGGGTATCGAGGGTGCTCAATGGCACCGCGCTCAATGTTCCATTACTCAATGTCAAAGTCAATGCGGGACTTTTCTGGCGTTTGAAAACGCCGCGTGACCGGTAATCGACAGAAAAAGAGAGGGCTAACCCGCGCGGCGTTGTCGCACGGCCTCAAACAGGCAGATCGCTGCTGCGGCAGCCACATTGAGCGATTCCATGCCGCCCGGCTGTGGAATCGTGACGGGCGTCGTCACGGCAGAAAGCCATTCCTCCGACACGCCCGCGCCTTCGTTGCCGAACACCCAACCCACAGGTGCATTGAGCGGCACATCGAACACCGCCTGCTTTGCGTGCGACGAGGTCGCCAACAGCGGCACCTGAAGCCGCGAATGCACGCTTTCGAAGGTGCAGTGCTCAACGATATTCAGGTGGAAATGCGCACCCATGGCGGCGCGCAATGTCTTTGCGGACCACGCGAACGCGCAGCCCGGTGTCATGAACACATCGCGCACGCCGGCGGCGGCCGCACACCGCAGGATGGAACCAACGTTGCCCGCGTCCTGAATGCCATCGAGGACGACGCAGTCTGCATCGATCGTCTGCGGCAACTTGCCCTCCGGCGTCTCGACCAGCGCCATCAGATCGACGCCGTTGACGACGGTGGTGAGTTGGCCAAACAGGTTGTCCGCCAGCAGGATGACGGTGTCCGGATCGACGCGATCGAGCACCGCGGCCACTTCCGGGTGACGGATATGGCGCTCCGAGACCAGGCATTGCGCCGGCATATGGCCCGCATCCAGATATGCCATGACGAGATGCACGCCATCGAGCACGGATTGCCCCGCGCGCCGACGATGCTGCGTCGAGCCCGAAAGCGCCTTGAGATGCTTGAACACCGCGTTGTCGCGGGAAGTGATGTGCTTCACGAATGGGCCCAGCGGAAAAAGGTCAGTCGTCCCAGGCGCTGCCTGCAGCGGCGGTTTCGATGCTGATCGCGCTCATCCCCTCCAACGCACGACGCACCGGTGCAAACGAGCGGCGATGATGCGGCGTTACGCCATGCAGGTCGATCGCGGCGAGATGCTGCGGCGTGCCATAGCCGGCATGGACGTCAAAACCGTAGAGCGGAAATTCGGTATGCAGCGCGGCCAACTGGCGATCGCGCGTCACCTTCGCCAAGATGGATGCCGCTGAAATGGCGGGTACCAGCGCATCGCCCTTGACGATGGCCTCCACCGCAAACGCCACTTGCGGGCAACGATTGCCGTCCACCTGGACGAGATCGGGCAGCGTGCCCAGCGCGGCCACGCCGTGTACCGCACGCTGCATGGCGAGCATGGTCGCGTGCAGGATGTTGATGCGATCAATTTCTTCGACGGTGGCTTCCGCCACGTGCCAGGCGAGCGCCTTTTCGACGATCTCGTCGTACAGAGCCTCGCGCTTCTTGGCAGTCAGGATTTTGGAGTCGGCCAAGCCCTTGATCGGCTTGCGCGGATTGAGAACAACCGCTGCAGCCGTCACCGGCCCGGCCAAGGGCCCGCGGCCAGCCTCATCCACGCCGCAGAGGATGCGACGCGCACGCTTGGCCGCCGGCTCTTGCGAGAGCAGCAAGCCAAGCTGATCGGGATTCGGTTTGCGGGAAGCCATGGGCTCAAAGCTTACCGCGACTGCGCAGCAGATCGACCACGACTTTTGCGCCGATCTCGGCCATGTTCTGTTTGAGCGTCAGATGCATCTGCGTGAAGTGTTCGCGCAGGAACGTGGCGTTGCCATGGTCGCTCAGTTGCAGCAGCGTTTCGCGCGCGAGGGCCTCGGGCGTCGCGTCATCCTGCAGCAGCTCCGGCACGACAAAGCGGCCGGACAGGATGTTCGGCAGCCCAACATACGGCAGATAGCCTTTGCGCTTCATGATCTGCGCGGTCAACCAGGGCACCTTGTACGTGATGACCATCGGCTTCTTGTACAGCGCCGCTTCCAGCGTTGCCGTGCCGCTCGCCAGCAGGATCACGTCAGCTGCTTCCATGGCGGCGTGCGACTGACCATCGACGACCCACAGATGCAGGCCCGGATGCTCCGCGCGCATGGCATCGATGCGCTCGCGCAGCGTCGCATTGGCCGCCGGCAGCACAAACGCCAGATCCGGCTCGACCGCCTGCATGCGCGACATCGCCGCAAACAGCGTCGGCCCGAGATGCTTCACTTCGGAATTCCGGCTACCCGGCAGCACCGCAACCACCTTGCGGCCCAACGGCAGCCCCAGGCGCGTGCGAGCGCCCTCCACGTCCGGCACCAGCGGAATCTCGTCCGCCAGCGGATGCCCGACGTACGTGGCCGGAATGCCGGCCTTGGCGTAAATCTCGGGCTCGAACGGGAACAAACAGAGGATATGGTCGACGGCGCGGGCGATCGTCTTGATACGGCCCGCTCGCCACGCCCAGATCGACGGGCTCACGAAGTGCACCACCGGCACACCCGCCTGCCGCATGGCGATCTCGACGTTGAAATTGAAGTCCGGCGCGTCCACGCCGATGAACGCCAGCGGGGGCGCAGTCACCAGGTTCTGCTTGAGTTCCTTGCGGATCGTGAGAATCTCGCGCAGTTGGCCGAGCACTTCCACGTAGCCGTTGACCGACAGCTTGTGCATCGGCCAGTTCGACTGGAAACCCTGCTCCGCCATGCGTGCCCCGCCGATGCCGTTGTAGGCGATGTCGGCAGGCAAGTGTGCGTGCAATCCCTTCAGCAGCAGCGAGGCCAGCAAATCGCCGGAAGCCTCGCCGGCCACCATGCCGATGCGGCGCACCGGCGTGGTGTTCTGTGGCTGCTCGCTCAACGCACGATGCCGCGCTTGGTGGCGGCAATGAAATCAGCAAACGCGGTCAACACCTCGCGGGTCGGTGCGTCATCCGCCTGAGCGATCTGCGCGGCGATTTCCGCCTTGGCCTGATCAAAGCTCAGATCGCTCTTGTAGAGCAGCTTGTACGCCTGGCGCAGCGCGGTGATCTGCTCGGCCGTAAAGCCACGGCGGCGCAGACCTTCCACGTTGATGCCGTGCGGTGCGGCCTTGTTGCCGCCCTTGTCGCTGGCGGCGATCACGAACGGCGGCACATCCTGCACCAGCGCCGATGCGCCCCCAGCATGGCATGCGCGCCGATGCGCACGAACTGGTGCACGCCGGACATGCCGCCGAGGATCGCCCAGTCGCCCACTTCCACGTGGCCCGCGATCTGCGCGTTGCTCGAGAACACCGTGTGGTTGCCCACGCGGCAATCGTGCGCGATATGCACGTAGGCCATGATCCAGTTGTCGTCGCCGATGGACGTGATGCCGGCATCCTGCGCCGTGCCGGTATGGATCGTGGTGAATTCACGGATGGTATTGCGATCGCCGACGATCAGCTGCGTCGGCTCGTCGCGATACTTCATGTCCTGCGGGCGGCCACCCACCGATGCGAAGTGGCCGATGCTGTTGTCACGGCCCAGCGTCGTGTAGCCCTCCACCACCGTGTGGTGGCCGACGCACGTGCCCGCGCCCATGCGCACGTTCGGGCCCACGACCGTGAACGCACCGATCTCGACGCTCGAATCCAGTTCGGCCTTCGGATCGATCTGCGCGGTCGGGTGGATCTTCTGTGCTTGCGTCATGCCTCGCCCTTGGACTTGTCTTCGCGCACGGCACACATGATCTCGGCTTCCACGGCGACTTCGCCGTCAACCTTGCCGTACACCTTGAACTTCCACATACCGCTCTTCGAGCGCAGCAGCTCAGCCGTCATCACAAGCTGGTCGCCCGGGATCACTTGCCGCTTGAAGCGCGCACCATCGATGCTCACAAACAGGTAGAGCTGGTTTTCCTTGCGCTCGTGGTCTGCCTCGCCGAAGGTCAGCAGCGCAGCGGTTTGCGCCAGCGCCTCAAGCATCAACACGCCCGGCATCACCGGGTGGCCGGGGAAGTGCCCGTTGAAGAACGGCTCGTTGAACGTCACGTTCTTGATGGCCGTAATCGACTTGCGCGGCTCCAGCGAGATCACGCGGTCAACCAGCAGCATCGGATAGCGATGCGGCAGCAGGTCGAGAATCTTCTTGATGTTGAAATCGCAGACGACGCTGGGGGTCGCGCTCGTCGCATTCGTTGCTTCGGTCATGATTGTTGCTGCAGGTCTTTGACCCGCTGTTCCAGTTGTTGCAACCGTTCGCGCATGCGCGTCAGGCCTCGGACGATGGCCGCGTTACGCTCCCAGTCGCCGTGCGGCATGAATGGGAAAACGCTGGTGAAATGGCCACCGGGCTTTGTGATGGATTTGGTAATGGATGTGCCGCCCGAGACGGTCACGCGATCCGCAATGGTCAGGTGGCCGGCAAAATTGGCCGCGCCGCCGATGATGCAGTAGCGTCCGATCTTCGTGCTGCCCGAAATGGCAGCGCAGCCGGCGATCACGGTATAGGCGCCCACGTGCACGTTGTGCGCGATCTGCACCTGGTTGTCGATCTTGCAGCCTTGCTCGACCACCGTATCGGCCATCGCGCCACGGTCGATGGCGGTGTTCGCGCCGATCTCCACGTCGTCGCCAATTACGGCCCGGCCGACCTGGGGAATCTTCACCCATTCGCCGCCTTGCGGACCGAAGTCGGGCGCAAAGCCGAACCCATCCGCGCCGATCACGACACCGCTATGCACAATGCAGCGCGCGCCGACCACGCAGCCGTGGTAAATCGAAACGTTCGCGTAGATCAACGTGTCGTCGCCAATACGCGCGCCGACGCCAACGAAACTGTTGCCGGCGATGCGCACCCGCTCGCCGAGCACAGCACCGGCTTCGATGGTGACGTTCGGACCGATGGAGCACGACGCCGGCACCGTGGCGCCCTCTTCCACGCTGGCGGTCGGATGAATGCCCGGCACCACGGGGCGCGCAGCCAGCGCAACAAAGCGCTGGGCGACACGGGCAAACGCAGCATACGGATTGGCCGCAATGAGCCAGTTCCGGCCAGCCGCGTGGCCTTGGCTCTCTAGCGTTTCCAGATCGCGGGGCGACACGATGATCGCGCCCGCGCCGGAACTCACAGCCTGATTGAGGTACAGCGGATTGGAGAGAAAGCGAGCTGATCAGCGCCCGCTTGATCCAGCGGCGCGATCGACTTGACGATCAGGCCTGCGTCACCCTGGACGGTCGCGCCAAGCGACGCAGCAAGTTCACCAAGCGAAAACGACATGCGAACAACCTCATTTGGCCGATTGCGAATTCAGCGCCTTCAGCACCTCGTCCGTGATGTCGATGCGCGGGTTCACGTACACGGCTTCCTGCACGATCAGGTCGTACTTACGCTGCTCTGCGATCGAGCGGATCACGCGATTGGCGCGCTCAAGCACCTGGGCCAGCTCTTCATTGCGGCGCTGGTTCAGGTCTTCACGGAATTCGCGCTGCTTGCGCTGGAAGTCACGATCCAGTTCCGACAGTTCACGCTGACGGCGGGTGCGATCGGAATCGGCCAGCACGGCAGAATCCTTGTCGAGCTTGTCCGACATGCCCTTCAGTTTGGCGGCCATGTCCTGCAGTTCGCGGTCGCGCTTGGCGAACTCCGTTTCCAGCTTTGCCTGGGCGGCCTTGGCCGGTTGCGAGTCGCGCAGGATACGCTCGGAATTGACGGCGGCGATGCGCGCTTCCTGCGCCGTGGCCGGCAGCGCGAAGCTGGCTGCGGCAAGTGCGGCGAAAGCAGCGGACACGCCCATGCGGGACAACGTGATGCGCGTGGATTTCATGATGAATGCAGTCATTAGAATGCAGTCCCGATCTGGAACTGGAAGCGTTGCGTTTGATCTTCGGTCTTGCGTTTGATCGGGAAGCCCATGCTGATCTTCAGCGGGCCGATCGGCGACAGCCACGACAGACCGAAACCAGTCGAGTAGCGCATGTCGCCCAGCTTGTACGGCTGACCTTCGGCGAACACGTTACCGTAGTCGAAGAACGTGAACAGGCGAACCGTGCGGTCCACGCCAGAACCCGGCAGCGGGAAGATGAATTCCACGTTGCCGACGAACTTGCTGGCGCCGCCAATGGCCACGCCGTTGGCGTCGCGCGGGCCCAGCGTGCTGGTTTCATAACCGCGCACCGAGCCGATACCACCCGCGTAGTAGTTCTTGAAGACCGGGAAATCCTTGCCGCCGTAACCGTGGCCGTAACCGATTTCGTTGTTGAACGCCATCGTGAACGACTTCGACAGCGGGTAGAAGTACTGGTGCTGGTAGTACGCACGGAAGTACTGCAGATCGCCGCCCGGGATACCGAATTCCAGGTTGGCCTGCTGATAGCGACCACGGGTTGGCACCAGAGCGCTGTCACGCTGATCCTTCGACCAGCCGATGGTGATCGGGAAGTTGTTGGTGATACGGCCGTTCTTCGCGACGTAATTCTGGTAAGCCAGCGGCGTGTTGGTCGTCACGTCGATGGTCGTGCGCTCGTAGCCGATGCCGAAGAACACGGTATCGGTTTCCGAGAACGGCACGCCAAACTTGACGTTGCCGCCTTGTTGCACAACGCGGTAGTCCTGGTCACCCGTGTAGTACAGCGGACGGTACGTGCGGTAGTACAGTTCGGTCGAACGGCTGATGCCATCCACCGTGAAGTACGGATCGAACTGCGTCACCGCAATCGTGCGGTTCGACTTGGACGTGTTCACATCCAGGCCGAGGCTCGTACCGGAGCCGAACACGTTGTCCTGACGAATACCAGCCGACAGCACCAGCTTGTCAGTTGACGAGAAGCCCACGCCCAGGTTGATCTGGCCAGTCGGCTTTTCGGTCACGTTGACGTTCACATCGACCTGGTCAGTCGTGCCGGGCACGTCTTCCGTCGTAATGTTGGCATCGGTGAAGTAACCGGTGCGGTTCACGCGATTCTGCGACAGCTGCAGTTTTTCGCCATCGAACCACGACGCTTCCATCTGGCGCATTTCGCGGCGCACGACTTCGTCGCGGGTCTTGCTGTTGCCGACGACGTTCACGCGACGCACATACACACGGCGGCCCGGATCCACGACCAGCGTGAGCGCCACCGTGCGGTCCGACTGGTTGATCTGCGGCTGCGGATTGATGGTGGCGAAAGCGTAGCCATACGTGCCGAGCAGGTCGGTAATCGACTTGGTCGTCGACGACAGCTTGGCCGACGAGAAGACATCGCCCTGCTTGAGCTTGATGAGCTTCTCCATCTCGGCCTGCTTGCCGAGCAGCTCGCCGGTCAGCTTGATGTCCGACACCTTGTACTGCTCACCCTCGTGGATGTTCAGCGTCAGGTAGATGTCCTTCTTGTCCGGCGTGATCGACACCTGGGTCGACTCGATGGCGAATTCCAGGTAGCCGCGATCCAGATAGAACGAGCGCAGTGCTTCCAGGTCAGCCGTGAGCTTCTGCTTGGAGTACAGATCGTTCTTGGTGTACCAAGACAGCCAGTTCGGCGTGGACAGCTGCATCTCGTCGCGCAGGTCACCTTCCTTGAAGGCCTTGTTGCCGACGATATTGATCTGGCGAATCTTGGCGGTCGGACCTTCGTCCACCGTGAAGGTGATCGACACGCGGTTGGCGTCGACCGGCGTAACAGTGGTCGTCACCTCGGCCGCGTAGTAGCCGCGCGAAACGTACTGGCGCTTGATTTCCTGCTCGGCGCGGTCGATGAGGGACTTGTCGTAGTAACGGGCCTCCGCCACACCCACGCCGCGCAGCTGCGACGCAGCGCTTCCTTGTCGAATTCCTTGAAGCCGATGAATTCGAGTTGCGAGATCGCCGGGCGCTCTTCCACGCGCACCACCAGCACGTTGCCTTCGGAGCGGATCTGCACGTCCTTGAAGAAGCCGGTGTTATAGAGCGCGCGAATCGATTCGGCGCCCTTCTCGTCGGTGAAGGTCTCACCCACCTTCACGGGCAGATAGCCGAACACGGTGCCCGGCTCGACGCGCTGCACCCCCTCCACGCGAATGTCCTTGACGACGAACGGCTCCACTGCATGAGCCTGACCGGCAGTGACGGTCAGCACGGGAAGCCGCCAGCACGCTGAGCGGGAAGCGATGTTGTCTGATCAATCTAATCCCCTAGTTGGATTCAATCGGAATCCACTTCTGAGTGTTTTCAAAACCCTGAGTTGCCCGCTCACGCCGGTGGCAACGATACGGCTGACCGACCCAATTTGAATACGGTCTAGCCTCGAGTCAAAAACAACCGACTCAAATCGTTGTACAGGGCGAGCGAAGTGAGAAGCAGGATGCAGGCGACGCCGATCTTCTGAAGGACTGCTTGCCAGGATTCCGGCACGGGTCGGCCAGTCAAAAATTCCACGCAATAATACAGCAAATGCCCCCCATCCAATACCGGAACGGGCAATAAGTTCAGCACGCCGAGACTGACGCTGATCAACGCGAGAAAGCTCACAAACGTCTGCCAGCCAAGGCTTGCCGCCTTGCCCGCAAAGTCCGCCACCGTGATCGGCCCGCTCAGGTTCTGCAGCGATGCCTGACCGACGATCATCTTGCCGAGCACCTGCAGCGACAGCACCGAAGTCCGCCAGACCTCGCCCACGGCATGACGCAAGGCGGCGACCGGCTCGTCCCGGATCATCGCCGTTTCCACCTTCTGGTTGAGTTGTGCGCCCAGCTTGCCAATCTTGGGGCCCGTCGGGTTCTTGGGATCAGCGTCTGCATCCGGGCGAACGGGCAACGTCATGGGCTGATCGTTGCGCAGGATATCGATCGAGGCGTTCTGCTCGGGCATGGCGCGAATCTGACGGATGAGGTCCATCGCCTGATCGGCGGGCTGGCCCGCGAAGCGCACGATCTGGTCACCCGCCCGCAACCCCGCGCGTGCCGCGGCACTGCCCGGCAGGACGTCGACGATGGTGACGGGGCCGCCGAGCAGGCGCAAACCGATCTGGTCAATCACGTCGGCCTGCGGCGTACGGGCGGCACTCGGCAAGCCCTGCAGGCGGACGGTACGTTCGACTCCATCCGTGCCGCGCACTTGCACAAGCGCGTCGCGCCCGGCGATGCCAGCCGAGTACAAACGCATGCGGACATCGCTCCAACTGCGCACGGCGGCCGGCGCTTCGCCGTCCGTGCCGATCGCGATCACGCGGTCCCTTGCGCGCAGGTCGGCCTGCGCTGCGATGCTGCCCGGCGGCGGGGCGCCCAGAATAGGCACCGGCTCGATCGCACCCACCCATGCCAGCACTGCATAGAGCGCAATGGCCAGCAGGAAATTGGCGATCGGGCCCGCAGCGACGATGGCAAATCGCTTGTAAACCGGCTGGTGGTCGAACGTGCGCGGGAGATCTTCCGGGAGGATGGGCGGGTCTTTCTCCGGGTCTCGCGAGCCCTCGCCGAGCATCTTGACGTAGCCGCCCAGCGGAATGGCGCAGATGGTCCATTCGGTGTGGTCGGGCCCACGGCCGACACGGCGGAACAGCACCTTGCCGAAGCCAACGGAAAACCGGAGCACCTTGACGCCGCACAGGCGCGCGACGCTGTAGTGGCCCAGTTCGTGAATGACGATCAGTACCGCGATCGCAAAGACAAACGCTAAAACGGTCTGCAAAACCTTCTCCGGATGCACTGAAGGGCACGCGCGGGGCTGGCCCGCGCGAAGCCGCTATGTTACCCGCTTGCTCTGACGGGGCGCTTTCACGCGGCCGGCAGTTGCGCGCATACGGTCGCGATATAGCGCTCGGCCTGCTGACGCGCTTGGGCGTCGGCAGCAAAAACGGTGTCGAGCGAGTCGGCGGGCACGACAGACGTGCGGGCGAGCGTGTCGCCCACCACGGCAGCGATCTCTGTGAACCGGATGCGGCGCTGTAAAAATGCTTCGACAGCCACCTCGTTGGCCGCATTCAGCGCAGCAGGTGCCGTACCACCGGCGCGCAGCGCGTCGAAGGCCAGCGCCAGGCACGGGAAGCGGCGTAGATCTGGCGCCTCGAACGTCAGTGCGCCCGTGGTGACGAGATCGAGCAGCGGAACGCCAGCTTCAATGCGGTCGGGATAGGCCAAGCCGTAGGCAATCGGCGTGCGCATGTCTGGGTTGCCGAGCTGCGCCAGCACCGAGCCATCGTCGTAGCCAACCATCGAATGGATGACACTCTGCGGGTGGATCAGGACTTCGAGATGCTCGACCGGCACGCCGAACAGCCAGTACGCCTCGATCACCTCCAGCCCCTTGTTCATCATGGTGGCGGAATCGACTGAAATCTTGCGCCCCATCACCCAGTTCGGATGCGCGCAAGCCTGATCTGGCGTGACATCAGCAAGCGAATCGACGGCGCGCGTGCGGAACGGACCACCTGATGCCGTCAGCACGATGCGCGACACGCCGCGCCCAAACTGCGGAACTTGCTGCGGCAAGCATTGGAAGATGGCGTTGTGCTCGCTGTCGATCGGCAGCACGGTGGCACCATGCTGACGCACGGCGTCCATGAAGAGCGCGCCCGACATGACCAGCGCCTCCTTGTTGGCCAGCAGCACGCGCTTGCCGGCGCGCACAGCCGCGAGCGTCGGGCGCAACCCCGCTGCGCCGACGATGGCCGCCATCACGGCATCGCAGCCGGGGTGGCCCGCAGCCTCTTCCAATGCCTCGCTGCCGAAACGGATGTCGATGCCGGCGGCCGCCGCGCCCAGCTGGTCACGCAATGCATCCGCCGCGACCGCCGAACCAAGCACCGCCATCTTCGGGCGAAACTCGCGGCAGAGCACCGCGAGCTTGTCGGCCTGCGCGTTGGCGGTCAGCGCAAAAACGCTGTACTTGTCGGGATGACGGCGCACCACGTCGAGCGTGCTGTCGCCAATGGAGCCGGTGGCGCCAAGAACGGTCAAACGCATCATGTTCAGACGCCTCAGGAAATCAGCAGCGCAGCCAGCGGAAACACCGGCAGCAGCGCGTCGATACGATCGAGCACGCCGCCGTGGCCGGGCAACAGGCGGCTGCTGTCTTTCATGCCGACCTGACGCTTGAGCAGGGATTCAAACAAATCGCCACCCACGCTTGCCGCCACCAGCAGGATGGTCAGCACCAGGGCGACGACGGCGCCGCGCTGGTCGAACTGGTGCGAAAACCACGTCGGCGCAAACCAATGCGTGATGCCGGCCACGGTGGCGATCACGGCGACCAGCACGGCACCGCCGATCGCACCTTCCCACGACTTGCCAGGGCTGATGGTCGGCGCAAGCTTGCGGCGGCCAATGGCCTTGCCGACAAAATACGCGCCCACATCGGCCGCCCACACGAGCAACGCGACCGACAGCAGAAAGGCGACGCCGTGCGTGCGCAATTCAATGGCGCCATGCACAAACGCCGGCAGCATCACCAAGCCCAGCAGCGTGAAAACGACCCTGCGTGTGCCGTGCAACTCGCGCACGCCCCCGGCCAGCAGCGCCCAGGCGATCACCCAGGCGATGATTGCTCCGTGGAACAGCGGCTGCACATCGCCACGAACGGGAATGTCGTGCCAGGCGATCGTCAGCATGACGACAACAACGGCATAGAGA
Organism: Ralstonia sp. 1B3; assembly: GCF_036631435.1. Classification (NCBI taxonomy): domain Bacteria; kingdom Pseudomonadati; phylum Pseudomonadota; class Betaproteobacteria; order Burkholderiales; family Burkholderiaceae; genus Ralstonia; species Ralstonia sp. 1B3. The sequence continues at coordinate 28,349 of NZ_JAPNUG010000012.1, forward strand.
ATCGGCCCCCACCAGCCGGGCAGGCGGACGAGACGCCCCCACTCCCACGCGGCGAGGGCTGCAAATACCGTCACCAACCCGGCCAGGCCGGCGGGCGGCGCGAAGAACAGAATGGGCAGGATGACAATCAGCAGGCAGACAGCGGTAATGACGCGAGTCAGCAGCATGTGTCAGGCTCCGGCGGATAGCGCGGGGGGAACGTCGGGCTCGAGCTGCGCGCTGGTGCGGCCAAAGCGGCGCTCGCGGTTGCGATACCACGCAAAGGCGCGATCGAGTTCTGCTGCATCGAAGTCGGGCCAATAGCGATCGGTGAAGTACAGCTCCGAATAGGCAAGCTGCCACAGTAAGAAGTTGCTGATGCGCTGCTCACCACCGGTGCGGATGAACAGATCGGGCTCCGGCGCGTAGGACAGTGCCATATACGGCGCCAGCATCTCTTCGGTAATGGCCTCAGGCGCAATGCCAGGCTGCGCCGCCAACAAGGCGCGCATGGCTTGCAGGATGTCCCAGCGCCCGCCGTAGTTGGCGAGGATCGTCACCGTCAGACCAGGGTTGGCAGCCGTCTTGGCCTCAGCCTCGCGAATCAAAAGCTGGATGCGCGGGCTGAACGCCGCCAGATCGCCCACCACGCGCAAGCGGATGCCGTTGTCGTGGAGCTTGCCCACTTCGCGGCGCAATGCCGTCATGAAGAGCTTCATGAGGAAGGTGACTTCCTCGGCCGGACGACGCCAGTTTTCGGAGCTGAAGGCAAACAGGGTCAGGTAACCGACGCCACGGCGTGCCGCGGCTTCAACGGTTGCGCGCACGGCATCGAGGCCGCGGCTATGCCCGGCCACGCGCGGCAGGTGCCGTTCGGTGGCCCAGCGGCCGTTGCCATCCATGATGACGGCAACGTGGCGCGGCGTGTCGGCGGTGTCTGGCACCGCCAGTGTGGAACTGATATGCATGAATCGGGCTTCCCGCCACCTGCGCCCAATGCGCCGGCGACGGGAGACGGCCTTACACCGTCATGATTTCCTTGTCTTTCTCGGCGACCAGTTTGTCGATTTCGGCGACGAACTTGTCGGTGAGCTTCTGGACTTCGTCACCACCGCGACGCTCGTCGTCTTCCGAGATGGCCTTGTCCTTCACCAGCTTCTTGAGCTGTTCATTGGCATCGCGACGCAGATTGCGCACGGCAACCTTGGCATCCTCGCCCTCGCCCTTCACGACCTTGGTCAGCTCCTTGCGGCGCTCTTCGGTCAGTGCGGGGGTCGGCACGCGAATGATGTCGCCCATCGTGGCAGGGTTCAGGCCGAGGTCCGCTTCACGGATGGCCTTCTCGACGGCTTGCACCATCTTCTTTTCCCACGGCTGCACGCCGATCGTGCGTGCGTCCACCAGCGTCACGTTGGCAACCTGGCTGATCGGCACCATCGAGCCGTAGTAGTCGACTTGCACGTGATCGAGCAGACCGGTGTGGGCACGGCCAGTGCGGATCTTGGCCAGATCCGCCTTGAGAGCCTCGATCGACTTCTGCATCTTCTGCTCGGCATTCTTTTTGACATCGGCGACGCTCATACTTCCTCCGAACGATAACGGCGGTCTGCCGAACTTGTGCCCCGGAACACGACACAGGGCACCGGCAAGACCAAAAAGACAATAGACGATTTTACATGGAAGCCGCTCGCCAACGCCATTCAAGCGGGGTCAGCGAACGGTAAAAAAGGCGCCTGCAACGAGGCTTGCCGGTGGCTTTAGACGTGCACCAGCGTGCCTTCGTCTTCACCCAGGATCACGCGCTTGAGCGCGCCGGGTTTCTGGATCGAGAAGACCTTGATCGGCAGCTTCTGGTCGCGGCACAGCGCGAAGGCGGTCGCATCCATCACCTGCAGGTTGCGCGAGATGGCTTCGTCGAACGTAATGGTGGTGTAGCGGGTGGCGCTCGGGTCTTTCTTCGGATCGGCGGTGTACACGCCATCGACCTTGGTGGCCTTGAGGACGATCTCGGCGCCGATTTCCGAGCCGCGCAGCGCAGCGGCGGTGTCGGTCGTGAAGAACGGGTTGCCGGTGCCGGCCGCAAAAATCACGATCTTGCCCTCTTCCAACTGGCGGATCGCACGGGGGCGGATGTACGGCTCGACCACCTGATCCAGACGCAATGCGGATTGCACGCGGCCTTCGAGGTTGGCGTGACGCATGGCGTCCTGCAGGGCCAGCGCGTTCATCATGGTGGCCAGCATGCCCATGTAGTCGGCCGTGGCGCGGTCCATGCCGGCCGCGCCGCCCGCGACACCGCGGAAGATGTTGCCGCCGCCGATCACCACTGCTACCTGCACGCCCAGCTTCACGATTTCAGCGATGTCGTTGACCATCCCTTCGATGGTGCTGCGATTGATGCCGAAGGCATCGTCGCCCATCAGGGCTTCGCCGGAAAGTTTGAGTAGAACGCGCTTATAGGCAGGCATGGAGATCCTCGTGACGATTCCTGGTACGGGAGACAGGAAAGGGGAAATGACGCTGCGGAGATGACAACGACGTGCAAAGCGGGGACTTCGCACATCCCGCAACCTTCTTGCGCGGAAGCCGTCGGGAAAATCCCCAACGATGCCCGCGCAAGCAGGCTGCACCTGCAAACAGGGCACCTTTCGGTGCCCTGTCTGTTTGGCATTATACGGCTGCGCCAACGGTGGAAACGCCCCCTGCCGGCCTGCGCCGGAAGGTGAATCGCCGCACCGTTGGAAACGGCCGCTGCAGCATTACGCCTGCTTGGCGGCGGCCACTTGGGCAGCCACTTCAGCAGCGAAGTCGTCTTGCTTCTTCTCGATGCCTTCGCCCACCACGTACAGCGTGAAAGCCTTCACGGTCGTGTTGGCCGCCTTGAGCATCTGCTCAACGGTCTGCTTGTCGTTCTTCACGAACGGCTGGTTCAGCAGCGAGACTTCCTTCAGGTACTTCTGCACGCTGCCTTCCACCATCTTGGCAACGATTTCAGCCGGCTTGCCCGATTCGGCAGCCTTCTGCTCAGCAACGCTGCGCTCCTTGGCAACCAGATCTGCGGGCACGTCGTCAGCCGACAGCGACACCGGCTTCATGGCGGCAACCTGCATGGCCGCATCCTTGGCCGCAACTTCGTCACCCTCGTACGCCACCATCACGCCGATGCGGGCGCCGTGCAGGTACGACGTCAGCTTGGTGCCGTCGAAACGCTGGAAGCGGCGGATCGTCATGTTTTCGCCGATCTTGCCGATCAGGCCCACGCGCACGTCTTCAACGGTCGGGCCGAAGCCGTCTTGCGACAGCGGCAGCGCGCCGACAGCGGCAACGTCAGCCGGGTTGTTCTTGGCGATCAGTGCAGCCACCGAGTTGGCGAAGGCCAGGAACGAATCGTTCTTCGAGACGAAGTCGGTTTCGCAGTTGATTTCGACCAGCGCGCCGGTCGTGCCTTCCACTGCAGCCGCCACCACGCCTTCAGCGGTGACGCGCGAGGCGGCCTTGCCTGCCTTGTTGCCCAGCTTCACACGCAGGATTTCTTCGGCCTTTTCCAGGTTGCCTTCGGCTTCGGTCAGGGCCTTCTTGCATTCCATCATCGGCGCATCGGTCTTCGCGCGCAGTTCTGCCACCATGCTTGCGGTAATTGCCGCCATTTCATGCTCCTTGTTTCAGATCGTCGTCCGGTCGCGCGCTGAAAGGTCTTTGCGTCTTCGCTGCACGCCGGCCTGTCGTCCGGTTTCCATCCGGTCGCCCCACGAGATACGACGCGTGTGGGACATCCGCATGACAAATTAAAAAAAGGGGCGTTTATTACGCGCCCCTGTCTGGCCTTCACCTCGGATGCACCGCCTTCGCAGAACATCACCGATATGGCCTGACGCGCTTCCCGCTCGGCAATGCGGCGGGCGCGCGCCTTCTTGTGTATTAGCCTTCTTGGACTTCGACGAAGTCGTCGCCGCCGCGAGCGGCTTCAACCACTTCCTGGACCGCGTTTGCGCGGCCTTCCAGGATCGCGTCGGCCACGCCGCGCACGTACAGCGCAACAGCCTTGCTCGAGTCGTCGTTACCCGGGATGACGTAGTCGATGCCTTCCGGCGAGTGGTTCGTGTCGACCACGCCGATCACCGGAATACCCAGCTTCGCAGCTTCGGTCACGGCAATCTTGTGGTAGCCAACGTCCACCACGAAGATGGCGTCCGGAATGCCGCCCATGTCCTTGATGCCGCCAATGGACTTCACCAGCTTGTCCATTTCGCGTTCGAACATCAGCGCTTCCTTCTTGCTCATGGTTTCGGTCGCGCCGGCTTCCTTGGCGACTTCCATGTCCTTCAGGCGCTTGATCGAGGTCTTGACCGTCTTGAAGTTGGTCAGCATGCCGCCGAGCCAGCGGCTGTCGACGAACGGCATACCTGCGCGAGCCGCTTCTTCAGCCAGGATCTCACGCGATTGACGCTTCGTGCCGACGAACAGAATGGTGCCCCGGTTGGCTGCCAGCTGGCGCACATACTTCAGTGCGTCCTGGTACATCGGCAGCGTCTTTTCCAGGTTGATGATGTGAATCTTGTTGCGATGGCCGAAGATGTAGGGGGCCATCTTGGGGTTCCAGAAGCGAGTTTGGTGGCCAAAGTGGACACCGGCTTCCAGCATTTCGCGCATGGTCACGGACATGAAATTCTCCAGTCGGGTTAGGTCTAAAGCCGCCTCAGACATTTTTCGCATGCGTTACGAAAAACACCCGCGGTGAAGCGGCTCGCGATTTCAAGCGCCACCGGCCACACGACCGGCAACTGCTTAGCCGGCGATTATAGCGGCAAAAAGCCAATCGACTCAATACCTTCCGAGCATTCGCGGCAAACGGGCCGAGGCTGGCGCGCAGCGCCCGAAAACCCCGGCCGGCGTGCTTTGGTGCGATAATTCATGCTTTAGCCACGACGCGGCGCTTTGCGCTTGCGTGCAGAAAGAGTCACAGCATGGCCGTTACCATTCACACCGCCGAAGACATTGCGCACATGCGCGTGGCCTGCCGGCTTGCGTCGGAAGTCCTGGATTACATCACCCCATTCGTCGTGCCCGGCGTGACCACGGGCAAGCTGGACCAGCTCTGCCACGCTTACATGCGTGACGTGCAAGGCACCGTGCCGGCGCCTCTGAACTATGCCCCGCCGGGCTATCCGCCATTCCCGGCATCGATCTGCACGTCGGTCAACGATGTGATCTGCCACGGCATTCCCGGCGACAAGGTGCTCAAGAGCGGCGACATCGTCAACCTCGACATCACCGTCATCACCAAGGAAGGCTATTACGGCGATACCAGCCGCACCTTCGTTGTGGGCGAAGGGTCGATTCTGGCCAAGCGCCTGACGCAGGTGACGTTCGAATGCATGTGGAAGGGCATTGCCGCAGTGCGCCCGGGGCCCGCCTCGGCGACATCGGCCACGTGATCCAGCAGCACGCCGAAGCCGCCGGTTACAGCGTGGTGCGCGAATATTGCGGCCACGGCATCGGCAAGAAATTCCACGAAGATCCGCAGATCCTGCATTACGGCCGCCCCGGTACCGGGATGGAGCTGAAGGCCGGCATGATCTTCACGATCGAACCGATGATCAACGCAGGTAAGCGCGACATCCGCACGATGCCCGACCAGTGGACCGTCAAGACGCGCGATCGCAGCCTGTCGGCGCAGTGGGAACACACGCTTCTGGTGACGGAAACCGGCTACGAAGTGCTGACTGTATCGGCATTGACGCCGCCGGCACCCGAATTCGTACACGAAGGCGCGCCGGCCACGGCCTGATCATCGCGGGCGAGCCGCGCCGCTAGCGGCAGCACCGTCACGCTGATCTCGCCCCACACCGGCTCAACACCAGCAGCGACCGGCTCGTTCCGGTCGCTGTTTCATTCACGCTCCACTCATGCCCTCCGCTGCCGCCGCCCCTGCCGAAGAAGTCCAACCGCGCGACGCCCTGAAAGCTGAGCGCGCGCAGCTGTTCGCGCAGTTCGACCAGCACGCCAATGTTCAGCAGCTCGTGACCAAGCTGGCACGCGCGGTGGACCGTGCGCTGGTGCGGCTCTGGCGGGAAGAGCAGATGCCAGCCGACTGCGCGTTGGTTGCCGTGGGCGGCTACGGGCGCGGCGAGCTGTTCCCGTATTCCGACGTCGACATCCTGCTCTTGCTGCCGGGCTCCGCAGACAAGGCATTGGAGGCTCGGCTGGAAGCCTTCATCGGCCGCTGCTGGGACATGGGGCTGGACATCGGCTCGTCGGTGCGCACGGTCGACGAGTGCATCAACGAAGCGGCACAGGACGTCACGGTACGCACATCGCTGCTGGAAGCGCGTCTACTGACCGGCGACGAAGGCTTGTACCGCACGTTCGAGACGCACTATCAGGGCCATCTGCACGCGGCCGACTTCTTCCAGTCGAAACTGCTGGAGATGCGTCAGCGGCATGCCAAGTACCAGGACACGCCCTACTCGCTCGAACCGAACTGCAAGGAAAGCCCTGGCGGTCTGCGCGACCTGCAAGTCATTCTGTGGATGACGCGCGCGGCCGGCTTCGGTTCGAGCTGGAACGAGCTGCTTGCCAACGGCCTGCTGACGCGCCGTGAAGCGCAGGAGCTGGCAAGCAATGAGCGCTTGCTCAAAACCGTCCGCGCGCGTCTGCACCTGCTGGCCGGGCGGCGGCAGGACGTGTTGGTGTTCGACCTGCAGACGCAACTGGCCGAGTCGTTCGGTTACCGCCCCACCACCGCCAAGCGCGCGAGCGAACAGCTCATGCGCCGCTATTACTGGGTCGCCAAGGCCGTCACGCAGCTCAATACCGTGGTGCTGCAGAACATCGAGGCGCGTTTGTTCCCGAGCGAGCTCGGTATCACGCGGCGGATCAACGATCGCTTTGTCGAGCGACAAGGCATGCTCGAGATTGCCGACGCCGATCTCTACCAGCGCGAGCCGACGGCGATCCTGGAAACCTTCCTGCTGTACGAGCAGACGCGCGGCATCAAGGGATTGGCAGCCAGCACGATGCGCGCGCTCTACAACGCGCGGACGTTGATGGACGCCAAATGGCGCAAGGATCCGGCCAATCGCGCGCTGTTCCTGTCGATCCTGCAGCAGCCCCAGGGCATCACGCACGCGCTGCGCCTGATGAACCAGACCAGCGTACTCGGCCGCTACCTGGTCAATTTCCGCCGCATTGTCGGGCAGATGCAGCACGACCTGTTCCACGTCTACACGGTGGATCAGCACATCCTGATGGTGGTGCGCAACATCCGACGCTTCTCCATCGTCGAGCACACGCACGAGTTCCCGTTCTGCAGCCAGTTGATGGCGAACTTCGACAAGCCGTGGGTGCTGACCGTGGCGGCGCTGTTCCATGACATTGCGAAGGGACGCGGCGGTGACCACTCCGTGCTCGGCATGTCCGACGCACGCCGCTTCTGCAAGGAACACGGCATCGCCAAGGAAGACGCAGACCTGATCGTCTGGCTGGTCGAGCATCACCTGACCATGAGCCAGGTCGCCCAGAAGCAGGACCTCGGCGATCCGGAAGTCATCCGCCATTTCGCCGATCTGGTCGGCACCGAACGTCGGCTGACCGCGCTGTATCTGCTCACCGTTGCCGACATCCGCGGGACCAGCCCGAAAGTCTGGAACGCCTGGAAGGGCAAGCTGCTGGAAGACCTGTATCGCATGACGCTGCGTGTGCTGGGCGGCGCCACCGCCGACCCGCACGCGGTGCTCGAAGGCCGCAAGGAAGAAGCGCGCGCTGCTGCGCCTGGCCGCACTCGACGACACCGCGCACGAGGCGTTGTGGAAACAGCTCGACGTTGGCGTGTTCCTGCGTCACGACGCGCGCGACATTGCCTGGTTCACGCGGCACTTCTACAACCGCGTCGACACGACAATCCCGATCGTGCGTGCGCGCATTTCGCCGGCGGGCGTTGGCCTGCAGGTGGCGGTGTATTCGCCGGATCGGCCCGATCTTTTTGCGCGCATCTGCGGCTACTTCGAGCGCAAGAGCCTCACGATTCTGGACGCCAAGATTCACACCACCAAACACGGCTACGCGCTCGACACCTTCCAGGTGGCCGACCCCAGCAGCGGCCTGGTGGAGCCCGGCCATTACCGCGACATCATCACGCTGGTCGAACACGAACTGGCCGAGCAGATCTCGCGCGAAACCGCCCTGCCCGAGCCGCCGCGTGGGCGCATCTCGCGCCAGTCGCGCAGCTTCCCGATCAAGCCGCGCGTCGACCTGCGTGCCGACGAGCGCGGCCAGTATTACCTGCTCTCCATTTCTGCGACAGACCGCACCGGTCTGCTCTACGCCATTGCCCGCGTGCTCGCACACCGTCGCGTGTCGGTGCACACCGCGCGCATCAACACGCTCGGCGAGCGCGTGGAAGACATCTTCCTGGTCGACGGCACTCGCCTGACCCAGGACAACAAACTGCAGCTCGAGCTTGAAAGCGAGCTGCTCGATGCGCTCGCCATCTGAGCGCCAGCCTTACCGGTCTAGATTCATGACTACCGATTCCGATGATTTTCCGGGCGACGACGACAAGCGCCGCGCCAGCGACCCGACGCAGCGCGCCACGCGCCCGGGCAAGCGCACCACGCTCGGCGTGCGCCGCGATGACGAAGGCAATGCCGTGCGTTCGACCGGCAAGCCGCTGCGCTCGTCCGACCTGAACCGCGAGCGCCAGCCGCTGCGCCCATCGCAACGCCGCCCCAAGCCGGAAGAAGGCGCCGGCAAGCCTGCGCGCCCGGCACGCCCGCCCCGCCGCGACGACGATGGCCAGACGCGCGACGCCAAGCCGCGCCGCATGCAAGGCGAGCGCCCGCCGCGACGCTTTGACGACGAGCGCCCGCCGCGCCGATTCAACGACGAGCAACGACCGCCCCGCCGCTCTGACGATGAGCGTCCGCCGCGTCGCTTCGAAGATCGCCCGCCTCGCCGGTTCGACGATGAACGTCCGCCGCGCAAGTTCGGCGACGACCAACGGCCGCCCCGTCGATTCGACGACGAGCGCCCGCGCCGCTATGGCGACGATCAACGCGCACCGCGCCGCGATGGCGACCAGCGTCCTCCACGGCGCTTTGACGATCAGAGCCCGCCTCGTCGATTCGACGATGAGCAACGGGCACCGCGTCGTTTCGACGACGAACGTCCTCCGCGACGGTTCGAGGATCGCCCGCCTCGCCGGTTCGACGACGAGCGTCCTCCGCGTCGATTCGACAACGAACGCCCGCCGCGCAAGTTCGGCGACGACCAACGGCCGCCACGTCGCTTCGATGACGAGCGCCCGCGCCGCTATGGCGACGATCAACGCGCGCCGCGTCGTGATGGCGACCAGCGTCCTCCGAGGCGCTTTGACGATGAGCGCCCGCCGCGCCGGTACGGTGACGACCAACGCCCGCCACGTCGATTCGACGACGAGCAGCGGCCGCCGCGCCGCTATGGCGATGACCGCGCACCGCGTCGTTTCGATGACGAACGCCCTCCGCGTCGTTTTGACAACGACCGTCCGCCGCGCCGCTTTGAAGACCGTCCGACGCGTCCGCAACGGCCCGAGCGCGAGCGTGAGGAGCGGGCCCCGCGTCATGCCGAGGAGCAGGCGCCGCGCCAGGCCGCGCAAACCGAATCGAGCGGACTGGTCCGTCTGTCCAAACGCATGTCCGAACTGGGTCTGTGCTCACGCCGCGAGGCTGATGAATGGATTCCGCGCGGCTGGGTATTGGTGGACGGCGAGCCCGTCACCGAGCTGGGTTCGCGCGTCAAGCCGGATGCGGTCATCGAAATCCACCAGGCAGCGCGTTCGGAGCAAGGCGAGCGCGTAACCGTGCTGATGCACAAGCCGGTCGGCTATGTGTCGGGCCAGGCGGAAGATGGCTATCAGCCGGCGGTGTCGCTGTTCGTGCCGGAAAACCAATGGGAAGGTGACCCTACACGCAAGCGCTTCGCGCCGTGGCAGCGTCGGGCGTTGGCGCCGGCCGGTCGGCTGGATATCGACTCCACAGGCCTGCTGGTGTTGACGCAGGACGGACGCGTGGCACGCCACCTGATCGGCGAGGATTCGACGGTCGAGAAGGAATACCTGGTGCGCGTGGTGTGGCATTCGCCGAACGGCGTGGTGGAGCGCGACATTTCCAAGGTCTTCCCCGAAGAGCTGATGGAAAAGCTGCGCTTTGGCCTGTCGCTCGACGGCGAAGCATTGAAGCCCGCGAAGGTGAGCTGGCAGAACGAAGAGCAGCTGCGCTTCGTGCTGCGTGAAGGCAAGAAGCGCCAGATCCGCCGCATGTGCGAACAGGTGGGACTGGAAGTGGTGGGCCTGAAGCGCATCCGCATGGGCAGCATCGTGCTGGGCGACCTGCCGGTCGGCCAGTGGCGGTTCCTGGGGCCGTTCGAGAAGTTCTGAGGCGCCTGTGCCCCAAAGAAAAACCGGTCAGCGCGCAATACGCTGACCGGTTTTTATGCCCGTCGCCTGAGTCAGAGACGCGGAGCCTGACAGGCTGCCCCGGTGGTGTTGGCCGATGCGGGCATGCCAAACACGGCTTGCGCGCCGCAACGCGAGCCGAACATCTTCGCCTGGTCGTGGCCTACGGCCACCACTTCGTGCGCCTGGTGGTTGACGCGCTTGCGCCCCGCCATGTGGTGTTCGTAGCGCCAGTAGTTGCGCGCGCGGTCCAGGCGCGTCGGGCCTTCGGCCTCGGCACCGCACAGCTTGTCGAGCACGCGGTGGTTCGGATCGTTGTCGTTCGTGCCGGCCAGGTAGGTCACGTGGCGCTGCGCGTATCGGTTGAACAACTGGCGGCCGGTCTTGCCGGCGGCATACGGCACCATGTCGACCATGCCGTACTTGTAATGGTCATAGTCTGGGCAGACGCTGGTGCTGTAGCGCGCAAAGCCCTTGCCGCGCGGGCGCTCCGGCGTGAAATACAGATATGACGAGGGATTGGCGACGACGTAGCGCAGGTCGATGCCGCGCTTGCGGATGGCCTCGTCCACGTTGTTGAGCACAGCGTAGCGCTGCACGATCTGGCCGCCGCCCGAATGGCCTGCCACCGTCACGCGCTTGACGTTGGGCGCACGCGCCGGGTCGGTCACGTAGCCGATCAGGTCGTCGAGCACCTTGAGCGAACTCAGGTCCGTGTACGGCGCGTTGGTGGCGTTGAAGCCGCCGATCCAACCATCCACGGACCACACCGGCATGCCGTCGAAACCCTTGCCTTCATCGGGCGTGCCGGGAAAGTTCGGGGCGATCAGCAGGACTTCCTCGGGATTGCGGCCGCTCGCCTGAAGCAGATCGGCCCCAGCGGTGTAGTAGTCGTTGCCGTTGCGCTGCAGGCCGTGCTGCACGAACACGACTTCGCGGATGCCGCGCAGGTCGCCATCAAGCGGATGGTTGGCGTAGACAGGGAAATCGTAGGCCATAGCATCCGCGCCCAGATGCACGCGTTGCCAGACCGGCCCCTGAGGCTTCTGGGCAACCGGTGCGGCCGCCGTCGTTTCGGGCGCCTGCGGCCCGCGCACGCAGCCAACCCCAGCATCGCCGTCATGGCGACCCCAAGCGCCAGCCCGCGCCAGCCCCTCAAACCATCGCGCTTCATATCGTCTCCGTGGTGGATGAAACACGCGCCTACCCGCCCCCGCAGGTGCGACGCTCCCGCAGTCGCGATCAGTCGTCGTGATTGGCGGGCAATTCCGGGAACAGCACTTCGGTAAAGCCGAAACGGGTGAAATCCTTCACGCGCATGGGGTACAGCACGCCCTGCAGGTGATCGCATTCGTGCTGCACGACGCGGGCGTGGAAGCCCTCAGCAATGCGGTCGATGGCGTGGCCGTGCTGGTCGAAGCCGGTATAGCGCAGGCGTGTATGGCGCGGCACGACGCCACGCAGGCCGGGCACCGAGAGGCAACCCTCCCAGCCGTCTTCCATCTCGTCCGACAGCGGCTCGATAGTGGGGTTGATCAACACGGTCTTCGGCACGGCCGGTGCATCCGGATACCGATCGTTGCGATCGAACCCGAAGATGACGACCTGGAGGTCCACACCGATCTGCGGCGCGGCCAAGCCTGCACCGCGCGCCGCATCCATGGTGTCGAACATGTCTTCGATCAGGGCAGTCAGCTCGGGCGTGTGAAAGCGCTCGACCCGCTTGGCCACCCGCAGCAGCCGGCTGTCGCCCATCTTGAGGATGTTTCGGATCATGACTGGTCTCCCGCCGGATTTTTTAACAGCGCGAGCATACCCGCTTCGTCCAGAACCTTCACGTTCAATTCCTGGGCTTTGGCGAGCTTGCTGCCGGCGTCTTCTCCGGCGACAACGAAGTCGGTCTTCTTCGACACCGAACCCGACACCTTGGCGCCGGCCGCTTCCAGCATGGCCTTCGCTTCGTCACGCGTGAGGTTCGGCAAAGTGCCGGTCAACACGACGGTCTTGCCGGCCAGCAGGCCTTCTTCGGCGGCTTGGGCGGGCATGGTGGCGAGCAACTCGTCGCGCAACGCGTCGAGCTTCGTCAATTGCGCGCGATGGTCGTGCGAGGCGAGCCATTCGAGCAGCGACGCAGCCACATCCGCCGGCAGGCCAGCCAACTGCTCGGGTCCCACGCTCGCCAGCTGGGCAAGCGTTGGCGCTGCCACGGCCAGTTGCTTCGCACGCGTGGCTGTCAGCTTGGGCACGCCGAGCGTGGCGTACAGCTCCGCCGGCTCCAGCTTCTCGCGCAGCTTCGCGTTGGGCGCGTGCTCGCCTTGCGGCGCGACACCGGCTTCGAGCAATGCATCCAGTGCCTGCTGATTCTTCGGCTCGGCAAAGAAGTCGGCGATGGCCTCAGCCACCGTGGCGCCCACGTCGGGCAGCGCGAGCAGCAGCGGCGCGGGTGCGCGCCGGATGATGGCCAGGCTGCCGAGCCAGTCCGCGAGTGTCTTGGCGGTCGACTCGCCCACGTGGCGAATGCCCAGCGCAAAAAGGAAGCGCGCCAGCGGCGGCGTCTTGCTGGCCTGGATGCCCTCGAGCAGGTTCTCGGCCCACTTGGTGGCGATCTTGCCGGCGGAAACCGTCTCGGGCGTCACGCCATCACGCTCATCCGCGCGGCGCTTCATCTCCAGGAAGTCTTCGAGCTTGAGCTTGTACAGATCGGCGATGCCGTGCACGTAATCCAGCTCGACGAGGTTGTCGATGTAACGCTCGCCCAGGCCTTCGATGTCCATCATGCGGCGGCCGGCAAAGTGGCGGATCGCCTCTTTGCGCTGCGCCGAGCAGAACAGACCGCCCGAGCAACGGGCCACCGCCTCGCCCTCTTCGCGCACGACATGCGAGCCGCACACCGGGCACGTCTTCGGCAGTTCGAACGGCGGGTACTTCGGCTGCTGCTTCGGATCGAACAAGTCACTGCCCGGCACGTCGTCCATCGGGCGGCGGTCGAGCACCACGCTCACCACCTCGGGGATCACGTCACCGGCGCGCCGGACGATCACGGTGTCGCCAACGCGAACGTCCTTGCGGCGCACTTCGTCTTCGTTGTGCAGCGTGGCGTTGGTGACCGTCACCCCGCCAACAAACACCGGCACCAGCCGCGCTACCGGCGTGATGGCGCCCGTGCGGCCAACCTGCACGCCGATCGACTCCACCGTGGTCAGCGCTTCCTGCGCCGGATATTTGTGCGCGACCGCCCAGCGCGGCTCACGCGTGCGAAAGCCGAGTTCGCGTTGCAGCGCGAGTGAGTTGACCTTGTAGACCACGCCATCGATGTCGAACGGCAAGCTGTCGCGCTTGGCACCGATGGCGTCATGAAACTCGACCAGCCCGTGTCCGCCCTTCACTGCAGCGCGTTCCGTGCTGACCGGAAAACCAAACGCCTGCAGCGCGTCGAGCATGCCGGAATGCGTATCGGGCATGCCCTTCCAGCCGACCACCTCGCCCAGCCCATAGGCGAAGAACGACAGCGGGCGCTCGGCAGCCATCTTCGGATCGAGCTGGCGCACAGCGCCGGCCGCGGTGTTGCGCGGATTGACGAAGGTCTTGTCGCCGCGCTCGCGCTGCCGTGCGTTGAGCTTTTCGAAGTCGTCACGGCGCATGTAGACCTCGCCGCGCACTTCCAGCACGTCCGGCACATGACCATCAACGGGCGACAGGCCCAGCGGAATCTGGCGGATCGTGCGGATGTTCTGCGTGACGTCTTCGCCCGTGGTGCCGTCGCCGCGCGTGGCCGCCTGCACGAGATAACCGCGCTCGTAGCGCAGGCTGATGGCCAGGCCGTCGAACTTCAGCTCGGCGGCATATTCGACGGGCGGGTCCGTGTCGTCGAGACCCAGTTCGCGGCGTACGCTCGCATCAAAGGCGCGCGCGCCGTTGGCGGTGGTGTCGGTCTCGGTGCGGATCGACAGCATGGGAATGACATGCCTGACCGCCGCAAACTCGGGCAGGACGGCCCCGCCGACCCGCAGCGTGGGCGAGTCGGGCGTCTTCAGCTCGGGATGTTCCGCTTCCAGCGCTTCCAGCTCACGATAGAGCCGGTCGTATTCAGCGTCGGGCACGCTGGGCTGGTCGAGCACGTAGTACTCGTGGGCGTAGCGGTTCAGCTCGGCGCGCAGCCAAGCTGCCCGCGCCTCGGGCGTGGCACCGGACGCGGGTTCTGCAATCTTGCGCATCGTGCGTCCGTCAGTGGCTGAACAAGCGCACCGCGGTGCTGGAACCGGCCGGGATGCCGCGCGATTCAAGCTTGTCGTACAGCACCCGCAGGTGCTTCTGGATGGCGACGAACGATTGCTCCGTCAGCGGACGCAGGTTGTCATCCACCACCTGTGCGCCCATGCGCTGCGACAGGGTGTAGGCGTATTCGCACACCAGCTTGAACGGCTTGCTCGCCTCTTCCGCCACCGGCACATCGAGCAACAGCGTGATCTGACGACCCGCCTTGACGGTCAGGTCATCGCGCAGGAAATTGGTGTCGCCAAACTGCAGGGTGAACAGCGCGCTGCACACCATCGGCACCGGCGTGGAAGCGCGTGAAGCGCGTGCCGTCGCGCGAGAGGACCAGCCCGTCTTGCGTAGCCACCGTCTGCACATACGCTGCCGACCACGGCGCCCCGTCGGAGATCACGCTCACGCCCAGTTGCACGTCGCACTCGGCGGCAAACGCGTCGAGTTCGCGCGCGTTGGAAATCGTCTCGTTCATGTCCGGCAGTTCCGGCACGGCATCGGCCGCTTCCGACAGCGGATCGATGGCGTTGATGAATTCCGAGAACTCCAGCGCATTC